>JAJRYW010000538.1 GCA_024275555.1 Calditrichota bacterium
AAATGAAATTGTTTAAATATGATGAACGAGTTTCCCATGAAATTTCCCCACCCCGGCCCTCCCCGAAATCGGGGAGGGAGGCCGGTTTCCCTCCCGGCCAGCCGGGAGGGATTAAGGGGGGCATTACTATTGCATGAAGGCAACTACACAAATACATTTCATTTTTTCGGAAACTAATTCACGTCTCAATAAAAACGAGATAGGGATATGAGTGTGACCCTGGCGTATTGGATTGCTTTTCTGGCTTACAGCGGCGTGGTGGTCGGTATTGGATTTTGGTTGTGGAGAAGGCAGCGGCGGCGCACCCGGGAACTGGACACCCGGGATTTCTGGTCGGCCGACCAAAACCTCTCCGGCTGGTCGGCCGGCCTGTCCATCTCCGCCAGTATGATGTCGATTTCCTGGTCCTGTGTGTACGGCGTGCAGCTTTTTTACTGGTACGGATTCGGGGCGGCCTGGCTGCTGATCATCCCCTGGCTGATTACCATGGCCGGTTTTTTTCTGCTCACCCCCTTGTTTCGCAAATTTAAAGCATTTTCCCAGCCGGAACTGCTGGAGCGCCGTTTTGGAGCGCGCAGCCGCCAGATGCTGGCCCCGGCGCTGGTCTTCGTGTTTATCGTCTGGGCCGGGGCGGAGATTTATGCCGCGGGGATCACCATCGCGCCCTTTCTGGGGATTCCGGCGCCGCACACCCTCTTCCTGATTGCCCTGGTGGTGGCGCTCTATAGCTTTACCGGCGGCTTCGAAGCCGTGGTTTCTACCGATAAAATTCAGTTTGTGCTGGTGGCCTTGTTTGTGGCGATCATGGCGGGGATTGGGCTAAACGGGGCCGTTCAGGCTGAAAATCTCAGCGCGTTGTGGGAGGCGGGGCTGCACGCACCTAAAGCCCGCCCGGAGGCGCCGGCGCTCTTTTCCCCTGGCTTGGCGGTGGTATTGATGACCTTTATCGCCTACCTACCGGCCTGGATTGTCGAGACCGATGTGTGGATACGCGTGCAGGCGGCCCGCAGTGATGCCGAGGCCCGCAAAGGCGTGCTGATCGCCTGGATCAATTCCTTTGTCTTTGTGGGGGTGCTCCCGCTGTTGATCGGCCTGAGCGCCCTGGTGCTCTACCCGGCCGTGGATGGAGTAATCCCGGCGCAACTGCAAGACGGCGCACTCATCTTCAATGCATTGATGACCGATTTTACCCCGGCCTGGCTGAGCGTGCCCCTGGGGATCGGGCTGGTTGCTGCGGCCATGTCCACCGTAGACACCTGCGGGAACGTGGTGGCCTTATCGATTTCCTACGATTTGGTCGAGCCGCAATTGCGCCGCAAACAGAAGACCGCCAATCTGAACCTGATCGCCCGCTGGATTTCCGTAGCGGCGATCTTCCTGGCCTTCGTTTATGCCCTCTTCACCGATTCGCTCTGGGATATTTTTTATCTCTCCAACGGCGTCTTAACCAGCACCGTATTCTTACCGGTGATCGCCTCCTTCTGGAAGCGCACCACCGTCAGACAGGTTTATGCCGCCATTGTCAGCGGATTTTTTGGGACGTTTGTGTTTTATTTCCTGGAATCCCGCGGGCGCCTGGCCGGATGGGAACCGGATTGGCTGGCGGCGACGGAACTGGGTTACATCATCTACGGCCTGTTGTGCAGTGTGCTGGCCTTTGGGGCTGTTGGGGTGTTCTTCCCGGGGAAGAAACATTCTGATTCGCTACCGTGAGCGCTGTCCTTTGTTGCGCAGGGATTTTGTGATCCTGCTTGCCGAAGATTAACAATTATCACCGGATTCGAACTGCTCTGCGGCGCTATAGCGGCTCAACATCTTTAAAAAGATTTGTAAAGGCAACGGCTTTTATCCTTTTTGATAACGGAAAAGTATGTTCACCGGCATGGAGCACATAGAGTTGGTCGAGCTTTAGATCGGATAGGGCATTATGCATTGATGGGGTAACTGTTGGTGAACTGGTGCGCTTAATTTCTATACCGATGCGACGATTTCCGCGTACAATAAGTAAATCCAATTCTGCCCCGGAGTGTGTTGCCCAGAAATAACACTCTTCCGGGTGAGCGCCTAACCAGCGTATCACTTGTTCTTGAACAAATCCTTCCCATGACGCCCCAACTTTTGGATGATATTCTAAGTCGCTTAAAGATTGCAAATTAAGCAGGGTATGAAGTAAGCCGCTATCTGCGATGTATATCTTCGGAGCTTTTACCTGTCTTTTGGAGATGTTCTCATGCCAGGGAAGCAGTTGGCGAATTACCAGCGTTGAGGTCAAAATATCAAGATAATTTCGCACTGTATGGTCGGAAACGCCAAAAGAACGGGCAAACTCCGATGCCTTCCAGGTTTGGCCATGGTAATGAGCCAGCATGGTCCAAAACCTGTGCAGGGTGATAGAGCGGATCATAATTCCCAATTGGGGCAGGTCTCTCTCTAAAAAAATGCGCACAAATCCACGTCGCCATTCATGACTTTCTATGTCGGATTGCGCGAGATATGACCGGGGAAATCCTCCCCGAAACCAAAGGCGCTGATAGTTTTCCATGCCAACTTCATCAACGGCGAACCCCCTTAGTTCATGATACACAATACGGCCTGCAAGAGTCTCCGAACTCTGACGGAGAAGCTCCGGGGATGCGCTCCCCAAAACTAAAAATTTGACCTCCGGAACAATCCGATCGACCAGAACCCGCAGTACCGGAAAAATTTCCGGGGAACGCTGAACTTCATCTATTACCACAAGACCTTTAGCTTCTTTAAGCGTCAGCATCGGGTCACTTAAACGGGCAACATCTTCCGGATTTTCTAAATCGAAGTATGAAACCGGCATCCCGGAACGGTTTGCAAAATGTCTGGCAAGAGTTGTTTTCCCAACCTGTCGTGCTCCCACAATTCCAACTACGGGGTGGCGTGAAACCAATCCTTGCAATGTTTCGAGTTCTTTTGTTCGAGTAATTTTCACGTTATCCACCTTGAAAAATCGAACCTCAACTTCGAGATTTCAAGGTATGGCAACCCGAAGAATATTGCAAGAAAAAGATGTGAATTTTCTTGTTCTCATGGCGAAGTTGCTTTTTTGGAGAAGTTCTCTTTGGGAACGGTATAGTTTGCGAAACTCCCGTTTCGCGTGCAGTTGCGCCCCCCCAGGAATTGTGGAGCCGGAAAACGACAGCTTCCCTTCGGAAAGTCTTGCACGCCCTGTAAAAATCCACTAACTTTTCAGCAAAAAAAACAGGAACGGCTATGCACGATTTACCCTATCAGCAAGACCCCAATTGGAAAGAGATATTGGATCAACTCTCGCATATCCGCATTCAGGGGGACTATTCGCCGGGACATGTGGATTTTATCCGCGAGCAGCTCACCTCGTTTGACGACCGGGTGCGCGGCGGGGCGGCCCTGGCGGCTTCCGGCTGTTTGTTCGAACCCTATATTCTCGATGTTGTGATTGACATGGCGGAAAATGATGTCAATCCGGCCATCCGTAAAGCGGCCCTGCAATCCCTGAAGGAAGTTATCTACGAAGGGGTGATGCAGGATTTGGAGAGTCAGGAAGGATTTTCCTCTTCCAGTGATGATGCGGACGAATGGGAAGAGGATCAATTGGAAGCGCTGCGGGAACAGTATTACCGGGTCAAGAACATTTTGATGAACATCCTGCAGGATGATGACGAACCGGGGCTGCAGGAGCTGGCGCTCTCTTCCCTGGCCGATTTAGGCTACCTCCCGGAAATCCGGCAGAAAATCGAAGAATTCTTCCGCAGCGGCCGGAAATCCAGCCAGTTAGTGGCCCTGCATGCAATGGGCAAATTCCCCCAATATTGGATCGAACATCTGGCGGAGTTGATTCAACCGGAGACGCAAGTAGATTTGCTGAAAGAAGCCATCAGCGCCAGCTATTCTTCCCAGTCGGCGGAGTTGGCGCAGGCGATTGAAGAAGTGTTAATCCACAAAGATCCGGAAGTGCTCCGTTATGCTATCCTGACGCTGGCCAACATCAACAAAAGCAAGAAACTGGCGGAAATTTTGCAACATTTCAGCTTGCATGAAAACAGCGGAGTTCAGGAAGCCGCCCGGGACGCCATCGAACTGATTGCCAAAAAAAACTTTGAGCGCTATATCCGCGATGATTTGGGCATGGACGACCAGTTGTCGTAATTCCGGTTAGAAGCGGGTGCTTTCCGTAGCGTTGACGTCGTTCCGGTTGCGCAGAATGAGCCGCTTCCAATCCGGCTGGTGAAGTTCTCTGCTATAGGTGGAATGGAGCAATTCATATTCTCCAAAACCGCGCAAATCCCCGAAGATAAACTCGCTCCCGCCTTCCAGTTCATCATATCGCCAGATTTCGTAGGGCTTGCTGCCCTGCATAGAAGTGTTGCGCTGTATATCGTTGGGTTTGCCGTAGGTCAGCAGCACCCGGCCCCGGTCGGTTTTCCAGCCTTCTTTGAATTTGGTGCGGAAAAACTGAGAACAATACCGCACCAACTCAAAATATTGGATCTTGAACTCATTTTGAGGAGTGTTTGGATCGGGGTCGCGCTTTTTCCAGAATTCCACTAAAAACTCTGCTTTGGCCTTCTTATCCAGGGTCGGGTAAACCGCTTTCTCCAGCTTGTCGGCAATGTAGCGGGATTGATCAAACTCCTTATCTATTTCGCTCTCGTCGAGGTTCAGATAGTAGGAAAGCATCAGCTTGGTGGTCACGTTTCCGATTTGTTTGGATTTGCTGAGCTGCTCCTTGGTCGGCTTAAACAGCACAAAGCGTTTGGAGCGGGTGATACTTTCCCCGCTTTGTTCATCGGTAAGTTTGAGGTTGAAGAAATAAGCGTCGGAGGCCAGGGTGACGATGTTGCTGCCGCCGACCAGCACGGCGCTGGAGCCGGATTTGTTCTGCCGCTTGACAGGGAAAGTGCGTACAATCGCGCCGGTCTTATCGGTGATGTAGGACTCCACCGTGTAGGCTCCCGGGGTCTCCGGAGAAAAGGGAAGATTGTAGGCCTCGCAATAATAATAGAGCATCGGCAGGGCAATGTGGTAAACGCCGGAAGGATTGGGGATTACATTCAGGCCGTTCTTGGTAAAAAGGCCCTTCTCGCCGGCTTTGGCAATTTTTACCGCTAATTGGATATCGCTTAAGTTGGTGGTGCTGTCCGGCGGCCAAAGCTGCAACTGCCGCTCATATTCGCCCCGGGCCCCGGAAATTTGATCGGTTAAAACCACTTTCAGCCGGTACTTGCCGGGCGACAGTTTTACCGGAAAAACATGCCGGAATTCCTGGCCTCTTAATCTTTCCACGTCTTTGACATGGCTGATAAAATTCTGAGTGTGACTCAGTTCTACTTCCTGATCCCGGTAGATATCGAAATGGGCCGAGAAACGCGCTGTGGATAAACTGTCTGTCGGTTGGTAGGTTAAGCTGATTTTTGAAAAAGAGAGGTAAATTTCTGCATAGCTCTCGCCGGCGGGCGTGTAAAAGGTTGCGTAATCCACATTTAAGGGGAGGAAGCGTAGCTGGGCCTGCCCGCTGCGGAGCAGCAGGGCCGACAGGCAGATCAAACTGATATAAACGACGGTAACTAATCTCATAGAACCCCCTCGTATGTTTTGTCCGGGGTTGAACCGGCTGCGGCGGCATCCGGGGGATACGCCTGTTTATGGTGGTATGAATTCACCCGAATTTAGTTCCGGTGTTTAATCGAACTGAACCGAGACCACTTTGGAGACCCCCTGTTCTTCCATGGTAACGCCGTAGAGAGAGTTGGCCGCTTCCATGGTTTTTTTATTGTGGGTTACCAAAATAAATTGGGTGTCTTTGGAAAAAAGGCGGAGGGCCTGGGTAAAGCGGCCAATGTTTACATCATCCAACGGGGCGTCGACCTCATCCAAAATACAAAAGGGGCTGGGCTTAACCAGGTAGATGGCAAACAGCAGCGAAATAGCGGTCAGCGTTTTTTCCCCGGCGGAGAGCAAGGTCAGGGTGTTCAATCGTTTTCCTTTGTGGGTCACCGCGATATCAATATTGGCCTCCAGGGGGTCGCGGCTTTCGATCAGCTTTAGCTCCGCCGAACCGCCGTCAAAAAATTCCCGGAAGACCCGCTGGAAGTTTACCTGGATCTGGCGAAACACTTCCATAAACTGCTTGCGGGCGGTGCTGTTCAATTTCTCGATGGTTTCCATGAGCTGCTCTTTGGCGGAAAGCAGATCGTCGCGCTGTTCGGTTAAAAAGGTCAGCCGTTCTTTCTCTTTTTCATGCTCTTTGATGGCCAGGGGGTTTACATCGCCCAGCCGTTCCAGCTTGTCCCGGATGGATTCGATCTCGTCCTGCACATCCTTTACCGAGGCGGAAGGGTCTAAATCCTTGATGTCGAATTCCAGGGCTTCCTGCCCATATCGTTCTACCAGTTGTTCTTCTACGGAAGACTGTTTGACTTGCAGTTCCTTGATGTGCAACTCCAGGTCCTGCAGGCGCTCCCGGGCCTGATTCCAGAGGCGCTGTTTTTTCTTTAGCTCCAGCTCTTCCGCCTGGATAGTACTTTTTAATTCCTGGAAGGTTTTTTCGGTCTCATTTTTGGCTCGTTCCAGTTCGTCGCGCTCCTGGTAGAGGGTTTCCAGTTCGGCGGATATCTGCGCCGCTTCGGCCTGGAGTTTTTCAATCTCGGCCTGGTGTTCCACCTTGCGCTGCTCGCGGTCGGCGATGAACTGCTCCGCCTCTTCCAGACTCTGGGCAATAAACTCCACCCGCTGCAACTGTTCTTTTTCCCGGGATTTTAAGTTGAGATAGGCAATCTGCCGCTCCTGGGTGGATTGGGTGATCTGTTTTAAGCGGGTTTCGGCCTCCTGGAGTTGCTTCAGCAGGTTTTGCTCCTGGCGTTGGTACTCCTCCGTTCTATTTTCCAGTTTTTCGATTTCCGGGAAGAGCGATGCGGCCTGGGATTCCCACCCGGCAATTTGCTCCTGCTGGGCGGCGACCTCCTCTTGCAACTCCCCGATCATCTGGCTCAGCCGTTCCACCTCGTAAGCCAGGCGATTGGCCTGCTTTTCCGCCTCGACGCTGCGCTGCTGGCTTTCCCGGCGCAGGGCTTCAATCTCTTTCAGCTTCCCTTCCCGGGTTTGGATATCCTCGCCTAATTTGGCCAGGGTTTCCTGCCGGGCGGCCAGGGCGCTTTCCAGGGCTTCCCGCTCCGCTAATTTGCGCTCATACTGCTCTTTCCGGCCGATGAGCCCGGAGCCGTTGGCGATGCTTCCCCCGGTCAGGTTGCCCCAGTGTTCCAGAATTTCGCCGGAGCGGGTTACAAAGGTCAGCTCCGGGTAATCATTGTGAAGCCGAATGGCGCTGGAAATATCCGGCGTCAGGTAAACGCCCCGGAATAAATAGCGGAACAGTTTTTCATAGTGCTCCGGAAAACTTACAATTTCTCGCAGGGCAACTGTCCCGTCCTCGCTGTTGGGCGTCCGGGAGGGATCGTCAAGGTGTTGGGAGTTTAATAGCGGCAGAGGCACCAGGCTCATTCGGCCCTTGTCCGATTGCCGGAGGTGCTCCAGAATTTCCCGGGCGGTATCTACCTCCTCGACCACCAGGTAGTTGGAAACTTCGGCCAGAAAACTCTCCAGGGCGGGACGATATTCCTCCTCGCAGGTAACCAGGTTGGCCAGGGTGTCCACCACCCCGCCGTACTCGTTCTTGTGCGACATGACATACTGAACGCTCTGGGAAAATCCTTCGTAATTTTTGATCAGGTTGGCCAGGAAGTCGCAGCGGCTGCGCACCTGCTCCAATTTGCCGGCGCTTTGATGAATCTCCTGCCGCAATTGTTCCCGTTCTTTGCGGGCCTCTTCCAGAACCTTCTCCAGATGTTCCTGTTCTTTCTGGTAGAGCGACAGTTCTTCCTGCAGGCCGGCCTGTTGTTTCTCGGCCTCCTCCAGCGCCCGCGTCTGCGCGGCCAGGTTCTTTTCCAACTCGCTTAAGCTGGAACGATTGCGCTCCAGCCGTACGCTTTCATTGTCGATTTGAACCTTCAGTTTCTGATAGGCTTCTTTCTGTTCGCTGCCGGCCTGGATTTCGGCCAGGTTGCTTTGAATAAAAGCCTGGTGCGCTTCCCGCAACTGCTGATGGGTTTCTTCCGCCCGGAGCTGCTGGTTAGCCGTCTCCCGATAGGCTTCCTGGGCGGCGTCCATTTCCGTGCGCGTCTCTTGCAGGGATTGTTCCAGGCGTTCCCGGTCCTGCTCCAGCAAGACAATTTTGGCTTTCTGCTGTTCCACTTCCTGCTGGTAACTGCGGATAGCTTCCTGGAGCGTGGCCGCTTTCTGGAGACGCAATTCCCGCAGGTTCTGCAACTCCTGAATTTTCTCATCCTTGCGGTGCAGCGTTGCGGCGCGTTGCCGGAAATCTTGTTCCACCTCTACTTCCCGGGCCTGGAGCTGTTCCAGCTTTGCCTCCATTTTGTAGACGTCGCCGCCCAGGGAATCCCGGGTTTGCCGCACCTGGGCCAATTCCATTTCCAGGGGCAGCAGTTGATTTTTGTAGCTGTGAATCCGCAGGCGGGAGAGCAGCAGGTCCTTTTCTTTGAGCTGCTGTTTGTACTCATGGTAGCGGCGGGCTTTGCCTACCTGCCGGGCCAGCGAGTTGACATTCTTCTGCACTTCCGAGACAATGTCGTCCAGCCGGGTCAGTTCCTGCAGGGTGGCGTCTAATTTATTCAGGGCCGACCTGCGCCGGGCTTTATATTTTTTGATGCCGGCGGCTTCTTCAAACAGGCGGCGGCGCTCCTGGGCGTTCTCGCTCAGAATTTGCTCCACCATTTTCAGTTCGATCACCGAATAGGCGTCCGCGCCCATACCGGTATCGGCAAACAGGTTGATGATGTCCATCAGCCGCACCGCCTGGTTGTTGATCAGGTACTCGCTTTCGCCGGAACGGTACAAACGGCGGGTCAGCTTTAACTCGCTGTATTCGGAAGGTAAAACGCTTTTATTGTTGTCGATGTACATGGAGACTTCGGCCAGGCTGAGCGGTTTACGGGCAGCGGTTCCGTTAAAGATCACGTTCTCCATGCGGTCGCAGCGAATAGCCGAGGGGCGCTGTTCCCCCAATACCCAGCGAATCGCATCGACAATATTGCTCTTGCCGCAGCCGTTCGGCCCGATGATGCCGGTTAAGCCGTCATCAAAAGTAAACACGGCTTTTTGGGCGAAAGATTTAAAGCCGAATATTTCCAGTTTTGTTAAATTCATTTAGTCGCTCTGCATCAATTCATATATAAAAAAACACCCGGCCAGCCAAGAGGCCGGTGTGATGAGCCGGGAATGGGAAAGTCAACTTTTCAGGAGATGCAACTGATATACGTATTGCAGATGTTCACCTGCATTGAAATAGGTTAGCGACAGGTATGACAAGCCGGCAACTCCAAGTATAATTAAAATAGTCATCACAATAAACATGCGTGAATATAAGCGGTCTGTTAACACCCGGGTTGCATTTACCCAGCGGAAATACGTCCAAACATGAAAATATAAAAGGACCGCGGTGAGAATCCAATAAGATTTCATGATCAGCAAAATGCTGTACATAAAGATGCCCAGGGGCAGCAGCAGCACAAAGGGGGAAGCCGACCAGATGCTGGCGGCCAGGGCCTGGCTGAAAAAGACCCGGCTCTGCCCGAAGAAAGAGAAAAATTTGATCGCCGAAGCCATCAGGTAAAAAACAGCGATGATCATGAGCGTAAAAACCAAAATGGAAAGAGATTGATTCCAAATTAATTTAACCGCCAATTCTTTGAGGGCCGGATCGTAGAAGAACAGCGACAGCAGGTAATCAAACACCAGGTTGTTCCGGTAAAAGAAGGTGATCGAGCTGACAATGATTGCCCCGTTTATGGCTAAGACGAACATCATAAAAATAGATTGTTTGCTGGGGATGACAATCCGCTCCTGAAGGTTGACAAAAAAACCATGCGGTTTCTTGATGCTGTAGTGCAGATTTTGCCGGAAGACCCGGTAGCGTTTGTAGGAGAGCAGAAAGAGGAACAAATTAAGGAAGCCAATCAAAATATAGATAAAGGATGCCGCGGCTTTGTTCTCATAAACAAATCCGAATTGAGTTGCACCGCTAAAGGCCAATTCGCTCATTGTCTGATCTGGCAATTTCCGGGGGGCTCTTTGCAGATCCACCAGGCCGGTGGAGTTCAGATAAAAATTTCCGTAGCTGCCGTTTTGCACGGAGGGATAGTTCAGTAAATAATCGTTGTAGGTGGGAATAAAATGGCCGGCTGTTTCTCCCGGCAACCGGTTGTTGATCAACCTGGTGAAGAAATTCTGAATTTGAACCAGATCGTAGGTGACCCGGGTGGAATCGATCCGGTAGGAAAGCGCTTTGGAATATCCGGAAGGCAGCCACGGCTCACCTTTCATTATTTGATACACCCGGGCAAATTGGGCGTCGATGTCGTTTCGTTCTACAATGTCAAGGAGTTGCCAATCAACCCACTTGTTGAGGGCGGGGTCGGCAATCAATGCGGTGGTGTAGCTGAGCAGCGGGAGCGGCTGAACCGCTTTTAGCAAGCCGGCCAGCAGTTGTTGCTGCGCCGGGGAGGAGGGATTCGGGTAAAACCCCAGCCCAATACCGGCAAGGCTGCTGTAGTTTCCCTGATAAGCGGTGATGACGCCCACCTGGCGTTTCCAGCGCTGCAAGGTGCGGGAAGAGTTTACCCGGCTTAACTCGGTAAAAGATATCGGCGTATCCTGGAAACAGAGCAGGCCCAGTTCATCACAAAGCCGGTAAAACGGCGCCGGAAGCCCGTGCAATATTACCCGCACTGCATTGAACCCGCGTTGCTTAATGTCGGCCAAGTCCTGGCGCACCTGGGCAAAGTCCCATAGCTGCGATCCTTCCCGGTTTTGGTAGACATAGTTAACGCCGTTCAGGAATGTCTTTTTACCGTTGAGATAAAAAAAACCGTTGCGCATTTCCATGGTGCGGAAGCTGAGCATGATGCGCTGTTCATCGAGAACCACACCGGCGCTGTCCACCCGCACCACCAATTGATGCGACGCCGGGTTGGCGGGACTCCAGGGGGTAATATGTTCCAGGGAGAGCGGCGGCAATTCCAGAGTTGGTTGACCGTTAGAATTGAAAATGTTTTCATTTACGATTTGATCGTTTTCCAGCACCAAGACGTGCAGGCGGTATTCTTCTTGTTGAAGGAGCGCGCGGTTCAAGCGGATGCGGGCTTGAATCTTTGCCGAGCTGTCCGGGGATACCGTGGTTGAAGCGGAGACCTCCTCAATAAACAGCGGCGGGAGCGTCTCTATAAAAACGCCTTCCAAAAACCCGGTATCCAGGCGGGGCAGGTTAATGGGCGTAAATGGCGGAGTGTCGTTGAAACGAAGATCGGGCTGGCGAAGGGTCAGCCGCAGGCGGTTGACGCCGTTATCCAGTAGTTGGCCGGGGAGATCCAGGTTGACGGGTTCGCAGAAATAATAATCCCGGTGGATCACCGAATCATTCAGCGCCACCTGCAGATTGCCGCTCATCCATCCCAGGTGCAGGCGGTAGCGGCGGCCGGCCGATTTGTTGATTTCGAATTTACGTTCGAATTGTAAACCGGCGCTTCCCCGGAAAGCGGCGGGAAGCTTGGCGCTACCCAGAACGGTCTCCGAGCCAGGGGAGAGGATGTTCCACTCGCCATTGAGAAGTAAAATCTCCCGGTAGGGGGAGCGCTGCTGAAAGTGATCGGAGACATACTCGTTTACGGGCGCTTCCGGCAGCGAATAGTAGATAATCTCCTCGGACAACCCCATTATAGGGAACAAGAGTAAGAGCAAACAGGTCAACAGTCGCGGGTAATTCCTGAACATGAAATCCTCCTTATTGGCAGGAGAAAATAAGGAAAAGCACCAGGAAAAGCAAAATTTAATCCGCTAAACTATAAGAGGGGATAGAGAGATTTGGCAGCTTCCCGGCAAACCACTATCATCCCTTGAAGTTCTGCTTTACCGGCCTATTTAGAAAAAGCACATGTCTGAGGCCAAACCACAGGATGACTTGTTAGCGCGGAGCACAGGCCGGAGGAGAAAAATACCCTGATCCCGGTATTTACCCGAAACCGGAAAGCCGGTAATATAGGCATGTTCACAAATAGGCGATGAATAGCCGGATGAATCTCGGGCTGGCACAGGAGTATATGGAACAAGGCAAATGGGTAAAAGATGGATGCTGCCCAGGTAAAGCGGCGATCATTTGCAGAAATTCAGCCCTGTAAATCAAAAACAAAAAGAAACCCACTCTAAACGAGGAGAATAATATGAAGACTTTGCGATGGTCTTTTTCGGTCTTTTTATAGAGGCGCGAATGTATTTGTGTGGCAAGCTTTTTTAAAAGTTGTTAAAACGGCGTATTTGTGTAGCCGGACAGTTATCAAGTAAAATTTCCCCATCCCGGCCCTGCCCGAAATCGGGGTGGGAGAACGGTTTTCCCCTGATTTCGGTGGGATTAAGGGGGGGCATTACCATTGCATGAAGGCAACTACACAAATACATTTCATCTTTTCGGAGAAACTAATTCATGTCTCAATAAATCATGGAACTCCGCCTCACCGGGGAAATTTTGAGAACCCCCAATCCAGCACTATTTTTTGTAATTACAGCCCAGATCCTGTTTACCGTTTAGTAGTAAGCGTATGACATGCAGAGTCTCTGGTCGGTCTGTACGCGTAAGTATGCTGACAAGAAAAGATACCATTTAAACTTCCCGGAGTTTACCGCGATGATGTTAATGCCGGTTCTTAGAACGGCCTGTCTGCCGGGTTAAATGTAAAAGGCAGAACCGGTCGGGACAGGGGGAAACACCCCCTTTTCATGACACGGCTCGGCTGTTTGATGCGCAGAAGGGAGGCGGTTTTTCTCAATCTGCTTGATTTAATCGCTTCTCTACTATAATATAAATACGGACACGGAGGATAAACTAAAGGATTGAACATCTGTTATGTTAACGAATTTAGTCCTGCTACTTTTATTAATTAAATGACTTTTTCAGAGTCCGGGTAGTTTATATATCCGGGCTTTTTTTTTGCAAAAAACTGAGATAGAAGATGAAACACCATCAAGATATAGAAAGGAGAAGCCATGTTTGACACAACCTATTTCCCGGGAGCGAAGCGTTACTGGCATAATGGCCAAATGTATGATTGGCAGACACGCCAGGTGCATGTCATGTCGCACGTCCTTCACTACGGAAGTTCGGTATTTGAAGGGATTCGGGCATACGAAACCGAGTGCGGTCCCGCCATCTTTCGCCTTCCCGAGCACATCGACCGGTTTTTTTATTCGGCCTCGGTGGTTAATCTGGAAAGTCCCTACACCAAGGCAGAGATCATGGAAGCCTGCCGGTTGATTGTGCGCGAAAACCGCCTGGCCAGCGCCTATATCCGGCCGAATTTATTCTTCGGCTACGGCAACCTGGGGCTGACGCCCAAGGCCTGCCCGGCGGAGCTTACCGTTGGGGCCTGGGAGTGGGGCGCCTACCTGGGAGCGGAAGGACTGGAGAAGGGGGTGCATGTAATTTTGACGCCCTACAAACGTTTTCATCCCTCGCAGATTAACGCCTCGGTAAAGTTGGGCGGGCTGTATGTGCAATCCAATATCTATGCCACGGAAGCGCGTCGCCTGGGGTATGATGAGTGTATATTCCTGAACCTGGAAAACCGGGTCGCCGAAGGCGCCGGGGAAAATATCATCATCGTCAAAGACGGAATGGTGATCACCAACGACCGCAGCGAATCGATTCTGGAAGGCATTACCCGCACCACCATCCTGGAACTGGCGGAAGATTTAGGCTACCCGACCCGCATCGCCCCGATTACCGTGGACGATTTCTTGGGCGCTGATGAAGTCTTCTTTACCGGAACCGCCGCGGAAGTCACCCCGATCACCCGTATCACCGACAGCCGCAACCGGGAATTGCCGCAAGAGGAGTGGCCGGTGCACGTCATCGGCGAGGGGAAACCGGGACCGCTTACCCTGCAATTGGCCAAATTGTATAGCGAGGTGGTGCGTGGTATGAATCCGAACTATGAAAAATGGCTCACCTACGCCTTCGACAGCAAAGAGGAAGCTCAAAAAGCCTTAAACGGGAAGCTGAAGTTTTCCCGGAAAGAACGGATCACCAAATTCTAAGTGCTTTCGCACACGTCGGTGCGAAAGTAAGCTGTCTTCGACAAAGTAAATCGACAATCCCGGCCGCCCGGGAGTCGATTGAGACCCCCAAAGGGGCTAAGCGGAATTAACGCGCCAGCAGCCCAGGAGGATTGACTTATGGCAACACTTTCTCAGCGTGCTCATACGATGCCCCCCTCGCCGATCCGGAAATTGGTTCCGTACGCGGAAGAGGCCAAGCGCCGGGGGGTGCACGTTTATCATTTGAATATCGGGCAGCCGGATATTCCCACCCCCGATGAGATGCTCGACGCCTTTCGGAATCATGACATTAAAGTGCTGGCCTATGGGCATTCCGGCGGATTGTGGGAATACCGGGAAGGACTGGCAAAGTACTATCAGAAACATGACATCCGGGTCACCAAAGAGCAAATCCTGGTGACCACCGCCGGCAGCGAAGCCATAATTTTTGCCCTGCTGGCGACCATGGACCCCGGCGATGAAATCCTGATCCCGGAACCGTTTTACACCAACTACACCGGCTTTGCTGTAGAAGCCGGGGTAACGGTCGTCCCGCTCACCTGCAAGGCCGAAGACGGTTTTGCCCTTCCCCCGGATGAGGAAATTCGCGCCAAAATTACCCCCAAAACCCGGGCGATTATGATCTGCAATCCCAACAACCCCACCGGCTATGTCTATAGCTGGGAGGAGATGCAGCGGCTGCGAACGCTGGTGCTGGAATACGATCTGTTTTTTCTTTCGGACGAGGTCTATCGCGAGTTTGTCTACGACGGTAAAAAACATCACTCGGTGCTGCATCTGCCGGGCATCGATGACCGGGCCATTATATTGGACAGCATTTCCAAGCGCTACAGCGCCTGCGGGGCCCGGATCGGCTGTTTGGTAACCCGCAATGAGGAAATCCTGGAAACAGCGCTCCGCTTCGGCCAGGCCCGCTTGTGTCCGCCTACCCTGGAACAGTTAGGCGCATTGGCTGCCCTGGACACCCCTCAATCCTATTTTGATGAGGTGATGAGCGAATACCGCGAACGGCGCGAAGTGGTCTTCGAGGCGCTTGCCCGCATCCCCGGGGTAACGGGCCAAAAACCGTCCGGTGCATTTTACGCCACCGTCAAACTGCCTGTGGATGACGCCGACCGCTTCTGCATCTGGCTGCTGGACTCGTTTCATGATCAGCAGGAAACCGTGATGATGGCCCCGGCGGCCGGGTTTTATGCCACCCCCGGCCTGGGCAAAGATGAAGTGCGCATCGCTTTTGTACTCAACGCCCCATCGATGCGGCGCTCCATGGATATCCTGGGAAAAGCTTTGCAAACCTACCCGGGACGCACGATTTAAAAACACACACCTCACAGCAAATCGCCCGGAGAACGGCGCTTCCCGGGCGATTTTTTTTATGGTGTTCCCAAAAATCTGCCGATAATGCGGTTATCAGGGACGAAGGCATAACCAAGGAAGGAGCTATTATGCAAGTCGCCAATAATCCCGCACCGAACGCCCTGGCTATGCAAGCCCTCCGCCAGTCGATGGAATCCCAAAAACAGACAGCCGAGCAGATGATTCAGATGTCGGTTGCCCAGGAGAATGTTCAGAATAAAGATCAAATTCTGGGGATGGGGGTCTTTGTCGATTTGTACGCATAGGGAGAGTCCGGGAATCCGGTTGCCGGTACGCCTTCTCTAAACAGCGGCAGCGAAGCTTTACGCCTCGCTGCCGTTGTTCTTTTATTGTACGGCGATAAGGTGCTGCGGATCAGGCCCGGGAGGCGATTAATTTGCCAAATGTTTTTCCACCGCGTAGATCGGGCGAATGTCCACCGGGATGTCCGTCAGTTTGCCCAGCACCGTTTTTAATTCCGGAGAAAGCTTGCGGTATTTGGCGATGAAGGCTTTGGCGCCTTGGTAATCGCCTTTGGCCTGGATCATCAGGATGTCGCGGGAGAGCGCCTTTACCGCCCCGGCAATGCGGGCGTCGTTGACCCGGAAACGCTCGCTCTGCGCATCGAATTCCACACCGCCTTTTTCCATCAGGTAGTTTAAGATAATGGCATTCCCGCCGCCGTGGGCTTCATCGATGCCAAAGCGGATGCTGCGGAAAATTCCTCCCACAAAGCTGGCGTAGACTTCATCGGCCAGTTTTTTATCGAAGACGCCCTTGCTGGCCAGGTAGGGGAATTGGTAGAGACCCACAATGTCGGCTTTGGCCTCTTCCAGGGTGGAGTAGGTTTCCTTCAGTTCCCGGGCCACGGTGGTCTTTTTGCCGTCTTTTACGATGTTGCCCGGCCCGATGCCATGCACCATCTCGTGCAGCAGCACATGGTAGAAGAAGGCCTCGAACGACGCTTTCCGTAAATCTTTTTCATCCAGAACCCGTTCCATAATCCGTTTGGAAATTTTCTCGTATTTGGCCCGGGAAACGTTTTTCAGCAGTACTTTTTTGCTGCCCTTGGCCTCGCGCACCCGCTCATCATTGGGCAGGTTAAAAGCAATGGTCTGCACACCGGCTTTGGTGTCTCCGGCGGTAAAAACTTCATTCACCACCACAATGGGGGAGGAGTTTCCGCGATTATAGTTTTTGTGCGCCTCCGGGATGGGCAGCCGCCGCTCCAGATCATTCAGGTACTGCCCCAACTTCTGAAGCCGTTTGCTGTCTTCCCGGTCTACCAGGGTAACAAAGGATTCAAACGAGGCTTTGTAGTTGAACAGGCCGTCTTCGTACACCTCGTACGGCCCGATCACCACTTCGATGTCATGGTCGTTCAAATCCATCCAATCCATGTCGCTTTGAAAATAATCGTTGCTGAGAAACGCCTCGGCGCGGCTGTTCAGGTAGGTGCTTAGCGAGGCGTTGTCGGTGAGTTGGGCCGCTTCTTTAAGCAGTTGCGCCGCCGGTTCCAGGAACACCCGGTAGGCGTCCGAGTAGGGGATGGGAACCAATTTATCGCCTTCGCGGCGGATGATAGTGAAATAGCCGGTCAGCAGCGAATCCTGATCTTTGTGCGCCTCCAGGTACTTTTCAAACTCCTCTTTGGTCATATCCTCCGGGTAAAAATTGGCGCCCTCCGGCTTGGGCTCGCCGGTGTTGATAAACGGTTTATCCTCATCCAGCCGGTCAAACGGGCCAAAGTTGATCGTAAAATACTCCTTCAAAATTGGATAATCCGGTTTCCGCCCCGTGCTGAGTTCCTGCAGAATGGCTACATTTTTGGAATAGACCTGGCGGAGAAAGATTTCATCCATCAGTTTGGATGCTTCGACAATTTTTAGAAGCGCTTTTTTGTTGCCCTCGCTGAGCGCCGAATCATCATAATCAATCTCCACCGGCGTAAATTTTTCCAGTTGTGATTTGACCTGGGCAACATCCCGGTAATCTTTAATAATCGGTTCGCGTTGCTGGCAGCTCATCGCTATCACTCCTGATAAAATCAATACAAATCCAATTAATCGCTTCATAACGGCCTCCTGGTGATATGATGATAAATCTACGGGTTTTGCCTCCCGGCGATTTCAAAGCGACTCAATTTAGGGCACAGCGCGCCGGCATTCAAGGAGCATTCAACTTTTAAGTGGTATAAATTGCTCACGCCAGGCCGTTAAGAACACAAAGGGAAAAAAGATGGTATAAATTGCTTGCCCAAGCCGCTAAGCTCGCAAAGGAAAAAAAGATGCTATCAATTGCTCACGACAGGCTGCCATAGTCGAATAGAAAAAGATAGAGAATTTCGTTGCGGTCTTGGCGTTTTCGAGGCAAACCTAAACAAGGAGAGAACCCTATTTCTGGCAAAAAAAAACGGGGCAATGCGCCCCGTCTTTTTTGATAAAAGTCAGCTTAGGGTGTTCAAACTGTTTGTGTTTCACTCTCGATGGCGTATTTCTGCACCAAATCCCGTGCGATGACCATACGCAGAATTTCCGAGGTGCCTTCGCCGATGGTGCCCAGCTTGGAATCGCGGTAGAATTTTTCCACCGGGTATTCTTTGATGTAGCCGTATCCGCCAAAAATCTGCACTGCTTCGTTGGCTACCCGCACAGCCACTTCGCTGCTGTAGACCTTTGCCAATGCCGATTCCAGGTTGACATCCTTGCCGGCGTCTTTCCTGGCCGCGGCGCGCAGGGTAAGCAGCCGGGCGGCATCTATTTCCATGGCCATATCGGCCAATTTGATTTTGATGGCCTGGTACTGCATAATCTTTTTACCGAATGCGCTGCGTTCCTGGGTATAGCGGATGGCGTTCTCGAAGGCCCCCCGGGCAATTCCGACGCACATCGAGGCAATGCTGATCCGCCCGCCGTCCAGGATGCTCAGCGCGTTAAAATAGCCCTCGCCCTCTTTGCCGAGCAGATTTTCCTCGGGCACGGGGGTGTCTTCAAAAAACAGCTCGGCGGTGTCGCTGGCGCGCATGCCCAGTTTATTCATGGGCTTGCCCACCGTGTAGCCGGGAGCGTCTTTTTCCACGATAAAGGCGGAAATGCCTGCTTTCCCTTTTTCCGGGTTGGTGCGGGCCATGACCACCGTATAGTCAGAATAAGTAGGGTTGGTGATGAAGGTTTTTGAGCCGTTTAAAATCCACTTGTTGCCGTCTTTGTGGGCCAGGGTTTTTAAACCGAAGGCGTCGCTGCCGCTGTCCGGCTCGGTTAAGGCCCAGGCCGCCAGAGACTGGCCGGAAGTAAGGCGCGGAATACAACGCTGCCGCTGCTCCTCGTTTCCAAAGGTGAAAATATGATTGGTCCCCAGGGAATTATGGGCGGCAATGGTCAAGCCAATTGAGG
>JAJRYW010000539.1 GCA_024275555.1 Calditrichota bacterium
AGTGCGGATGGCAAACTGGGTGCTGACCACCGATATTATCAGCAAAATTGCCCAGGTGGTGATCTCCACGGCCAGGTAGTTGTGTTCCGGAAAGAGACTCACCCAGCCTTCCGTAAAACCAATAATATACAAAGCGGTGGAAAGCGTTTGCGAGACATAGAAAGGAATCCCGACGCTTCCGCCGGTTTCCAGGCCCAGCGATTTGGAGATGATCGAATACGCACCCCCGGCCCCGATTTTGATGTTGGTGGTGATCGAGGCCATAGACAGGCTGGTGGCAATGGTAATCGATTTGGCCAGCAAGACAATGGCAATGGCGCCGATCAAGCCGGCATTGCCAACCACCCAGCCCAGGCGCAGATACATAATCACGCCCAGGATGGTCAACACAGTTGGTGAGAAGACCCCTCCCCAAGTGCCGAACTTTACCCCGCCTGCCGGGCTGCTTTTGCTGCTCCCCCCTTTCCCGAATCCGGGTATATTCAATTTAAATCCTGTGCCGTTTCCTTTCTTCATTGGAAATGCTCCTCTGCGCTTGCATCAGTTCTGCGATAAGAATGTTTAAACGTGTGTAGGTTCGCTTTGCATCGGATTTGACCCTTAAGCATACCATCATACGGGAAAACTTTCAAATGAGAAGTGATCTGGTTTTGAAATTGGAAAATCTTTTTCCAAAAAAGGCGGGGATCGCGGATTGGGGATTTTGATTTACGATTCGCATCGGTTAGGCCGCCGTTGCTTTTTGGTATGGTAATTTTCACAAATGGGGTTTGGGGTTTTGAAGGCGGGTATTGGTGGAAAGGAGGCGCAGCCTCCGGGCCGGCATCCCAGGGCCGGAGTCCTGGATCGAGAGAAAAGATTCTCTTTCGTGCAAATTCGTATAATTCGTGGACCCACCCCACCGGAAAAGCCGCTTGATTTCCCCCTCCCCTGCCGCTAAATTCTTCACCAAAAAAAAGGAAGTCCATGCAGCAATTTAAGCTGTGCTCAAAATACAAACCCACCGGCGATCAGCCGGAGGCGATCCGCCAACTGGTGGAAGGCATCCGGGAAGATAACGCCCGCTTCCAGACCCTGTTAGGGGTTACCGGCAGCGGGAAGACCTTCACCATGGCCAATGTGATCGCCGAACTGAATCGCCCCGCCCTGATTATCTCGCATAACAAGACCCTGGCGGCGCAGTTGTACGGGGAGTTCAAGCAATTCTTCCCCGACAATGCGGTGGAGTTTTTTATCAGCTATTACGATTACTACCAGCCCGAGGCCTATGTTGCCCAGACCGACACCTACATCGAAAAAGACAGTTCCCAGAACGAGGAGATCGACCGGCTGCGTCTGAAAGCCACCGCCTCGCTGATGGCCCGCCGGGATGTGATCATCATCGCCAGCGTCTCCTGCATCTACGGCATCGGCTCCCCGGAAGATTATAAAAACAAAGTGCTGCTGCTCAACCGGGGACAGGAGATCAATCGCACCGAAATGTTCAGCCGCCTGGTAGATATTCATTATTCCCGCAATGATGTCAGTCGCGAGCGGGGCACTTTCCGCGTCAAGGGCGATGTGATGGAGATTTTTCCCGCTTATGAGAAATACGCCATCCGGATCGACACCTTCGGCGATGAAATCGAGCGGCTGCAATTTATTGACGTGACCACCGGGGAAGTATTTGACGAAGTGGAGCAGGTAATTATTTTTCCCGCCCGGCACTTCGTGACCACCGAAGAACGGCTTAAACGGGCAATTGAAGCCATCAAAATTGAGTTAGAGGAGCGCCTGGCGGAATTCCGGGCCCAGGGGAAATTGCTGGAAGCGCAGCGGCTGGAGCAGCGCACCCGCTTTGACCTGGAAATGATGCAGGAGTTAGGTTTCTGCAGCGGCATCGAAAACTATTCCCGCCACATCTCCGGGCGGAAAGCCGGGGAAGCGCCCTACACTTTAATTGATTTTTTCCCTGATGATTTCATCTGCTTTGTGGATGAATCGCACCAGACCCTCCCCCAGATTCGGGGCATGTATGCCGGTGATTATTCCCGAAAAAAGAACCTGGTCGATTATGGTTTCCGCCTGCCCAGCGCCCTGGACAACCGGCCGCTTAAATTCGATGAGTTTATGGCTAAAATCCGCCAGGCCGTGTTTGTCTCGGCCACCCCGGCGCCGTTTGAGGTCGAATTGAGTAAAGGGGTGGTGGTAGAGCAGATCATCCGTCCCACCGGGCTGATCGACCCGGAGATCGAGGTGCGCCCCACCGAAGGGCAGATCGACGACCTGATCCACGAAATCCGGGAGCGGACGGCCCGCAACGAGCGCTGCCTGGTGCTCACCCTTACCAAACGGATGTCGGAGGACCTGACC
>JAJRYW010000540.1 GCA_024275555.1 Calditrichota bacterium
CGCTTTCCGGGGCAATTGATGCAGTGGAACGTGCTCCAACAACACCCGGCCGGTCTGCGGCGGCAATATTCCGGCCATCAATTTGAGGAGGGTGGACTTCCCGGCGCCGTTGGGCCCTAAAATAGCGGTGAATTCGCCGGAGTGAAATTCCAGCGAGATATCTTTTACCACCGGCTGCTCTCCATAAGCGAAGGAAACCTTTTCGACCGTGATCATGGCGATGTGATCCTTTCCAGCAACTCCCGAAAGGCGACGGCAATGCGGGTCAACCGGGGCCCGGGGATCAGAAAATAGCGTTCGCGGAAAATATAGATACGCCGGTTTTTCACCGCCTGCAAAACCGGCAGTTCCTGCCAATCCTGCTTTAGAAGGGCAATCTGCTCTCCCGCCTCTTCCGGGGCGATGACGCGAAATTCCAGCACCACATCGGGATCAACCCGGATCAGCGCTTCCTTGGAGACTTCGAAGTAGCGGGCCGGCGCGTCGGGGAAACAATTCCGGCCTCCGCAGAGTTCCCAGAGCTCACTTAAGTAGGTTTGACTGCCGGCCGCATAAAGCCCTTTCAGGCTGCCGGCTTCCCGGCCGATCACCAGCAACGCCGTTACGGAGGGTTTTGCCGTCTCCGCCCACTGGCGGATTGCATCGAGCGTGTCCTGAATCCCCTCGATCACCACGGCGGCCTCTTCCGGGCAATCCAGCACTTCTCCCAGGGCGCGCAAACTTTGCAGGTTATCATCCACCGTCTCATTTTTCAGGGTAAAGACATGCAGGCCCAGTTCGCCCAGTTTTTTTTCCCGGTCGGGAGAGGGCAGCATTAAGACCAGGTCCGGCTGAAGGGCGACCAGGCGTTCGTAATCCAGGTCCAGGTAGCCGCCCACCGCCGGAACGCCCAGCGCGGCCGGGGGATAGGTGCAAAACTCGGTGCGCCCCACCAGGCGATCCCCCTGCCCCAGGCGAAACACCATCTCGGTAATATTGGGGGCCAGGGAGACAATTCGCTGCGGCGCATCGGCAACAGCCCGTGTGTACAGCGCCGCCAAAATCATCACACCGATCAGGATCATTTTGCGCATTGTCATTATCCACGCCCTTTTCATTCTTCATCCGGCGCCCGGGCAGAGCGGGCCGCCAGCCGTTCTGTTAACACCCGCCGGGCTTCGGAAGTCATACCCGGCCAGGCGGCAATTTCGGCAAGGGTGCGGAAGCAACCGCGGCACAAACCGCTGCGGGCGTCAATCTCACACATATTTCGGCAGGGCGATTCTACCTCCGTCACACTTACCCCGTTAATATCGTTGAATCGTAACTTCATTGTAGCAATATAATTACAGACCGCTGAGAATCACGAATTAAATATTTGCCAGAGAACCACTTGATTTGCGGCTAACAACTCAGTTTATGCTCTTGGCTCTTGGCTCTTGGCTCTTGGCTCTTGGCTCTTGGCTCTTGGCTCTTGGCTCTTGGCTCTTGGCTCTTGGCTCTTTAATCTTTAATCTTTAATCTTTAATCTTTGCTCTTTAATTTTACGGTTCGCTTAAATTTTTTGAGACTATTAAAATTTAATCTTCACACCTAAGGTAATGTCTTATAGACGCGTGAATAAATTCGAGAAGACTGCCGGTTCTCAGGTAGCCGCATTCCGGGTAATCGGAATGCGGCTACCGCAGCAATCTATATTCGCGGATTAATTCACGCCTCTATAATTTCTATC
>JAJRYW010000541.1 GCA_024275555.1 Calditrichota bacterium
CATCAAGCCGGAAAATATAATTGATTGGGGAAAGTAAAGGCAAGGCAAAAGACACAAATTCCGAAACGATCCGGGTATATAAATTTTCCTCTAATTTGCGGTCGCTGCGAATTTTTATCCCCTGCACACAAAACACTTTGTTGAATTCCCGGGCGCGGTTCATTTCCTGGTCAAGGGTGCGCAGCAGGGCGCGCCGGTTGCCGATTTGCGTGTCGGGGTCAAACAGGTTTTGCCGGTCGAGAGTTTCCACGATGGCTGTTTTATCTAAAAACGAGGCAATCTGGTAGCTCATCGTTTCTAAAATTTTCTTATGCTGTTCGGAAAATGCGCCAACGTTGGGAGATTCCAGCGAAACGACAAAAGTGGTAGAGGTCCCCTGGGTTATGGGCGTTGCCAGCAGCGATTTGTACTCATGCACCGGGGTTTCATCCAGCATAAAGCGGGGGATGTAGTTTTTCTTGCTGCTAAAATCTTCTACAAGCATCGATTGGCCTTTCCGGAACACCCACCCGATCAGCCCTTCGTCATTGGGGAATTCCTGACCGGTTTTAATGCCATTGGCTGCGCCGTGCAGATAGATTACGGACGCGGAATGCTCGTCCACCCGGGCGCTGATCACCAGGCGCTCCTGGCGAAACAGCGGGGTAATCTGCTCAACCAAATAAGGCCATATTTGATCCTGTTTGGTCAGGGCGATCATCCCCCGGCTGAATTCATAGAGAAGCCTGGTGGTCCAATTTTCCGCTTCATATTCATAAAGCTTATTGCTGCCCACCAGTTGAATGCTGATCAGCCTGGCGAAGTTTTGCAGTAGTGTAAGGTCATCCTCGCCAAAGGCCTGCTCCGGCTGAGCGTCGCAGCAAAGCACGCCGATTAAATGATTATCAAAAAAGAGGGGGGCTCCTAAAAACGATTTTGCAGGCAACGGTCCGGAAGTGTAGTAGGGCAGCAGATGCTCGTTCTCCGGAAGTGTTGATTCTAAAATACTTTTTTTCTCTTTGAGAACCAGGCCGGGCAGCCCGCCGCTAATTTCCAAAAAAGTATCCGTGCTGAATACCTCGGGTGTATCGGTAAGTTTGTGACGCACATAAAATTTTTTCTTGCCGAAATTGACCATCAGCAGCACCACTGTTTGGGCAACGATGGTTTCTTTCATCACCGGGAAGAGGGTGTTTAAAAATTGCTCGAAGTGCGTTTCGACGTCTGTCGCCGAATCGATATGCGGGGTCGGCTGCGATTCATCCGGGCTGCCCAGGGCGGTTGCTTCCGGCGGCCCGGACTCGTCAAGCGAAGCGGACTCCCCCGGGAAAAGATTCTCGGAAACTTTGTAGAGGGTAAAGACGGCAACCAGGAAGGCAACGACTTTAATCGCTGCCCACCAGGCGTCATTGGGAAGAAAGCCGAGTAAAAGCGCCGCGCCGATAAGAATAGCGCATCCAACAAATAATTGATTCCTGGGTTCCACATCTACACTCGTTATGAAAATAGAAATTGAGCACCATTTAACGCTCAGGGCGAGCCGCACTCAATATAAATAATTATTTACGAGGTAGATATTAAAAATCAAAATGCTTTTTCACTCTTTCCCCGGCCGGCCGGGAGTTGATCGCGACCCCGAAAGGGGCTAATTCCCGCTGCTGGACTCGTTCACCAACTTGATGTTTTTTTTCAACTGATCTTTGTTCTTTTGCCGTTGGGTCGAGTCGTCAACCACTGCCGGATGTTTTACCGAAGCAGCCGCGGCGTCAACGGTTTTGGGCGCCATTAAGACGCGTTCCTGGCCGGAAAAGTTAGGTGAAAATCCGGACTCGCGAGGCGCGGTGATATTCACATCGCCGCTGCTTTGGGGGTAAAACACAAAGAACGAAACCAGTACAAACACCACGGCAAACCCGACCGCCGGCACTTTCCAGTCGGCAAAATAGCGGGATGAATAACGGAATGACTTAACAGAACCCATGGTGCGAATCTTTTCATGAAGGCGAATTTCAAAATCAGGCGAGGTTTGAACCTGGGGCAAATTATTTAAACTATCCCGGATCATTTGCATTCTGTAGATGGTTTCTTGTGTCTCCGGGGTGTTCATCAAATACTGTTCAAACTCGCGGCAGGCTTCGGGCGATAAATTTCCATCGATATAATCCGAACACTGCTCCATCAATTTGTCGCTATCATTCATAGGCAACCCTCACATGATTTAGCTGTTATGTTTAATCTCCCCTTCCAACAGGAATTTAAGATCCTCCTGGAGTTTTAAGCGACCTCGATTCACCCGGGACTTTACCGTGCCAAGGGGAATGTTCAGTATTTGGCTGATCTCCTCATAAGCAAATCCTTGTACATCCCGCAGCAGAATCACTTCTTTGAATTTGGGAGGCAACTTGTCGATGGCTTTCTGAATGTAGGCTTCTTTAATGGCGCCATCGACTTCCTGCTCCGGATTTCTGTCCAAATCCGGAATATCATAGTCGCGCTCGTCGTTCACAAAATTGCTGACGCTGAAAAATTTCCGCCGTTTGCGCCGCCGCAGTTCGGTCTTGGCCAGATTCCCGGCAATCGTGTAAACCCAGGTGGAAAATTTCGCAATTTCCTTGTAGTAGTGCTTGTTTTTAAAGACCCGTAAGAATGTTTCTTGTATTATGTCTTCAGCGTCAACCCGGTTCCCGACAAAACGATAAACATAATTTAATAGCTGATCTTTGTAGCGCCGCACTAACGTGTCAAACGCTTGAAGGTCTCCTTGCTGAAAGCGAGCAATGAGAATTTCATCTGTAACCTTTTCGGTTGGTTTTTTCATGTCTTCAAAACAGTGAATTTAACAAAGGTGAATATCTAAAGTTCCCAATTAAATTAAGAGATACCTGTTAATTTAATCATTAATTTGTCCAAAACAATTTCCGGGGAAAGTTGGCTGTTTTTTATAGTCTGATCAGCTTCCCGGAGAATTTCCAGCGCCTGAAAAAGCTGGCGCCGATTCCAGTTGCGCATCTCCTGCTGAAACTGGGAAAACTGTTTGGAGTAAAGCCTCAGACTGCTCATAATCCTGGCTTGATTCCGTTCGCCGCTTTGCTGAAACCCCTGGATTTTCAATAAAATCATTATATGGCGAGTAAGCAGGAAGAGGATTGCCCCGGGGTTTTCTCCTTTCCCCAGCAAGTTGTGCAAAAGGAAGATGGACTCCTCCAGCTTCTTTTGCCCGATAGCCCGGGTTAATTGAAAAATACTTTGGGTGGCGTGGACCCCGACCACCGCCTCAATGTCTTCCGCCTCAATCGTGGTTTTTTCCGGGAAATTATAGGCAACCTGGGCAATCTCTACTTTCAGGTTATGGATCTGCTCGCCAACTAAATATAAAAGACTCTGCACCCCGTCCGGGGATACCTCTTTCTTATACCGCTTGAATTCATCCCGAATAAAATTTTGCAGTTCCCGGTCCCGCAAGGGCGTCAAATTGACGAATTTAACCAATCCCTGCAGATTTTTGTAGCGGGCCTGGTTAATCGATTCCGTTCGGGCTGACAGAATTAAGCGAATATCCGGGTTCGGGTTTTTAAGGTAGGCAATCAGCCGGTCTAATTTGGGGTTCCGCAGCAGTTGATAGTCTTTGTAGACAATTAACTTTTTCTCGGAAAACAATCCGCCGCCGGACATCAGTGCAAGCAGTTCCGGCAAGCCCAGGTCAGAGGCGTATCGAACAAAATAATTGATCTCTTTGTCGATTTTGCCCAAGTGTGCGACGGCAATTCGGTTGATTAAGTCGTCGACCAGGTAGACTTCTTCGCCATAAAGCAGGTAAGCCGGATCGACCTTTCCCTGCTTCAGCTCCGCTGCAACTTCACGATAATAGTGGGTTTTTTTCTGCTGCATCATTAACAATATACTACTTTTTTTCGCGTTGATATGCACGGCTAATAAAATAAAACAGGCCGCCCCAAATGACGCCTAAAATCAACACCATAAAAATAATGGTGGCGAACTCCAGCATGGCGTTATCCCTCCATTGCCCATCGATAGAGTTTTTGATTAAGCAACCGGAGCACTAAAATTAACAGCACCCACTGGAACAGGCAAGTACCCAGGCTATAGACGCTGAAAGGATTCCACCACAGTTGTGCATCCCACTCCCGATAAAACCACCACACCAGCAGGATCATTGCTTCGATGGGAATCAGATAGCGCATGATCCAGGTGAACCAGGGGCCGACCCGTAAATCGTTGTACTCCGGCGACAGGAAGCGGAGGCGAAACTTCTCCACGCCGTGCTTGATTACGGCAACAGCAAAAAAACCGCCGCTGATGATCAACCCCAACCCCCACACCCAGTCCTGGTTGTTGAAAACATCCATAGACCAGGCGGAGGGAATCCCCAACAGGGCGGTTAGCGCCGTAACAATCGCCAGGGCTTTGGCGCGGGCCAGGCCAAAATCCATAAACATGCGTGTAGCCAATTCAAACATGGCGATCAGGGAACTCAACGCCGCAAAAAAGAGCGCCAGGAAGAACACCGAGGTTAAGATTTGCGCCCCGGGCAGCCTGGCGAATAGCTGGGGAATGACGATAAAACTGAGTCCCTGGTTTCCGGCCTGGAGGGCCTGTTCGGCTTCCTGCAGCGATCCGGAGAGGGAAAAGATGGCCGGGATAATCGCCAGCGCGGCTAACAGGGAAGCCGAGTTGTTGCCAAACCCGGTGATGAAGGAGTTCAGGGTTACATCCTCATCTTTGCGCATGTAGACCGAGTAGGTCAGCACCAGCCCCCAGCCGGCCCCGGTGGACCAGGCAGATTGAGACAGCGCCTCCAGCCAGATCCGGTAGTCCCATAAAGAGGCGCCGTGGAAACCGAAGAGATAGTTTAGCCCCTGGGCGGCATTGGGAAGGGTGAGGGCGCGTACCGCCCCTACCACCAGCAAAACCAGCAGAGAAGGCAGCAGGAGCCGATTGGCTCGCTCGATCCCTTTGGCAACCCCTTGATAGATGATTGCCGCCGCCAGGCTTAACGACAGAAAATGAAAAAAAACAGGCTGGTAGCCCGAGTTGGTAAAAGCGCTCCAGTAGCCGGCATGGTTGATCCCGTTAAGGTCTCCAATTGCCGCGGCGACAAAATATTTCAGCGCCCAGCCGGTTACCACGGAATAGTAAAACATAATGGCCATGGTACAGATGCACACAAAAGCGCCCATCCAGGTGTACTTTTTCCCCAGCAGTGCGGCAAAGGCGCCAATTGGCCCTTTACGGGTCTCTTTTCCCAAAGAAAATTCCACCATCAGCAGGGGGATGGACCAAAGGATAAGAAAAATTGCCCAGGGGATCAGGAACGCCCCGCCGTACTGCCCGGCCAGGCGGGGAAACCGCCAGATATTGCCGGCGCCAATGGCCATCCCAACCGTTGCTAACAGCAGCGCCCACCGACTGGAAAATTGCTCTAACCTGGCCATGCGTTTTCCTTTGTCTTCTTTACCCGGTTAATATCCTCCAAAGAACGGAAAATATTAACCAATCCGAGCAATTCCTGAAAGTACTTATTTAAAAATCCCCTTCCAGCGGGACGGAGACTGCTGGAAGGGGATTGTATAATTGTGGGATAGAAAGCTTAGTTGCCCAGGGTGATCAGAAAAAAGCCGACCAGGCCGACCAGCAGGCAGTACACTCCAAACCACTCTAATTTTTGCTTGCGGATGATCTCCAGCATCCAGACGATGGCAAAGTATCCGGATATCGCTGCGGCAATGGTGCCGGCAATGAGGTTGATCATCTCGTCGGCGCTGGGCGGCGCTTCCATCAGGTCAAAAAACTTAAGCAGCGAGGCCCCAAAGATAACCGGCGCGGAGAGGAGAAAAGAAAAACGGGCTGCATTATCACGCTGGATACCCAGCCAGAGCGCCGTTACAATGGTGGAGCCGGAACGGGAAATTCCCGGGATAATGGCAAACGCCTGCGCACAGCCGATCAGAAAGGCCTGGAAGGCGTTGAGAAACGGGTAAGACTCTTTGGTGTAGCGGGAGCTCCACATGATCACCCCGGTGAACATTAAGGCCGCCAGAACCAGGACGGTGTTGTCAAACGATTGCTCGATGTAATCTTTGAACAAAATCCCCAGCACTGCCGCCGGGATTGAACCCAACACAATATAGAGGCTCATTGCCTTGTATTCATCGGCTTCCTTCTTTACCCGCATTCCCCCGCGGATAAAGCCCGGCACAGCCGGCAGCCAGCGAATCATTTGCCAAATATCTTTGCGAAAGACCAGCACCACCGCCAGCAGGGTGCCAAAGTGTACAAATACTTCAAAGGCGACCCCGGGCTGCTTAAACCCTAACAACTCCGCCGCCAACACCAGGTGCCCGGAACTGCTGATCGGTAAAAATTCCGATAGCCCCTGCACCAATCCCAAAATGATTGCTTTAACCAGTTCACTCACCGTGTGCGTCTCCTTAGATTGATAATCGGTTCATTCGTCTGCCATGCCGGTTTAGCCTGACCGGGTGATAAAGAGCCCAAAGATAACATTCCCCAATCCGATTACTGTTGCCTAAATCAATATTTCCGGTTTTGTGAAAAATGAATTATCGACATTATAGACGTGTGAATAAATTCGAGAAGACCGCCGGTTCTCCGGAATGCGGCTACCGGGCAATCTATATTCGAGGATTAATTCACGCCTCTATAATGACTTTATTGAGACGTTAATTAGTTACCGAAAAAATGAAATGTATTTGTGTAGTTGCTTTCATGTATTAGTAATGTCCCCCCTTAATCCCTCCCGGCTGGCCGGGAGGGAAACCGGCCTCCCTCCCCGATTTCGGGGAGGGCCGGGGTGGGGAAATTTCATGGGAAACTCGTTCATCATATTTAAACAATTTCATTTTCATACTAATTCACGGGTTTATATTCGCGAATTACAGGTTGAAAGTTTTACGGAGTTCTTCAGCATTTCAGCGTTTTTTACCCCCTGTTTCCCCTCCCGGTCAGCCGGGGGGGGATTAAAGGGGGCCAGCGACTCAATTATATCAGAGACTCTCAGAAGCACAATGTTTTCTCCAACTTGCAATTGGGCTTTTATGGAAACCGTTTGGTATTCGCAGATTCAAATCAATTGAATGTATAACAAGTTATGAGGCGCTTAAGTTTGGTTTTCCATGACATCCCCCCTACCCCTCTTCGAAGGGGAACTCTCTTGCCTCCCCCTTTGAAGGGGGATTGAGAGGGATGTAAAGAAGTTTTGCCCCAAGATTGTTATACACTTAAGTCAATTCGCCCTGGGCAACCGGGATCACTTTTCCGCCTACGTGCACGGTAATGTTCTCCCCTTCCCGGTTCACATCGACCAGCAGCAGCGAGGGCCGGCCGATTTCGTAGCCCTGCTCCACACGAAGATCAATATCCCCCTTTCCCAGCACCTGGTAACGTGACAAATAAGCGCCCAGGCAGCCGTTGGCGCTCCCGGTGGCCGGGTCTTCCGGGATGCCCAGGTAGTCGGCAAAAAAGCGCACGCTGAGGTCGTTTTGGGCAAAATAGGTTTCCCGGGAAAAGGTCAGGATGGTTTTGCAGGAAAGATCCTGGACGAATTTAAAATATTTCTCCCGGTTGACCTGGATTCCTTTCAGCGCTGCCAGCGACTTTACCGGCACAATGATCACCGGCGCCCCGGTGGAAACTTCCTGAACCGGGTAGCGGGTGTCGATATCCTCCACATTCAGGCGCAGTATTTCCCCGATGGCCTCTGCGGGAAAGGTGCGGCCGAACACCGGGGGAAGTTGGGTCATCCACAGGTTGTCCGGCTCCCCGCCCACGTAGTTGAAGCGCACCGGAATCTGCCCGGCGCGCAGGTTCAGGCGCACCTCATCCACCTTGCGCCCTTCCAGAATATGCTGCTGGATGATATATGCGCTGCCCAGGGTGGGGTGCCCGGCAAAGGGAACCTCTTCCTCCGGCGTAAAAATACGCACCGGGTAGCCGCCCCGCTCCACGCGATTGGAAAGGATGAAGGTCGTCTCGGAGAAGTGCATCTCTTTGGCAATTTCCTGCATGGTGCTGGTAGAAATACGGTTGTAGCTAAACACCACCGCCAGTTGATTCCCGGCATAGCGGGTCTCGGCAAACACATCCACGATGTAAAACGTAATGGGAGTCATATCGCCATTCTCAATTTGTTAACCTATCACACTTTTTTATTCTCAGAGAGTCTCAAGATTTTGCAATATCTTTTCCTCATTCAAATTCGCGCCCATTCGTGAAATTCGTGGACCCATATCCGTCTCACCATTATTCGCGCCCATTCGTGAAATTCGTGGACCCATATCCGTCTCACCATTATTCGCGCCCATTCGTGAAATTCGTGGATAAAAATCACACCTCAAATTCACGCCCATTGGTGGACTAAACCGGCAAGCGGGTAAACAGCCAGTCCGGGATCGCTTTCATAATCCACCCCACCAGGCGCCAGCGCCGGGTGATATAAACATGGCTGCGCCGTTTTTGAATGGCCCGGTAAATCTGCCGGGCCGCTTTATCCGCCGGCGCTACCCAGAACATATTTTCATTATGTTCTGTCATCGGCGTGGCCACAAAGCCGGGTTTTACATCGGTGACAGTAATATTCAGCTTAAGCTTACGTGATTTCTGCCGCAGCCCCTGCATGTAGGTGGAGATAAAAGCTTTGCTGGCGCTGTAGGCCTCAAAGCGTCCCACGCCTTTCAGGGCCATGACTGAGGAAATGCCTGCCAGGCGCCCGCCGCCCCGCTGCGTAAAATAGCTCATAGCCAATTCCGCCAGCGCCGCAAATCCCACCGCATTAATCATTAACAACCGGTACTGCTGCTCCCAGTCCGGATTTCGGATTCCGATGCCGGCGTTGAGAACAATCAGTTCCACATCGCCCATTTCCGCCAGCAGCGCGTTCAGTCGCTCCCGGGCTTGTTCCGTATCCGCCACATCCATCGCCTGCACCACACTGGGATTGGGCAGTTCCTGCTGGAGTTCCCGGAGCAATTCCTCCCGGCGGGCCGCCAGTCCGACGATATACCCTTCAGAACTCAATACTTTTGCCAGTTCCCGGCCGATACCGGTGCTGGCGCCGATGATGATCGCTTTCTTTTCCATCCGGTAATAATAAAATTGTTTTATATTAAATTCAAAACAGTATATTTCTTAATCGATGAAACTACTGTAGCAGGGCAGTTATTTTTGCAGGCGCCGTGTCACCTTTTCCCAACGGGAGCACATTGTGCCGACACACGTTCCACCGGGCCAATTTTGGGATTGCATCGACTGCCTGCCCCGCTCCAACGGAGCCACGTTGTGGTTGGGGCCTCGATGCAGCATCAACGCCCAACCCATGGGTTGACGCGCGACCCGCAAGTTCAACTACCCACAACGCCACCCTAATCCAGAGGATCTTATGATGCACTTTTCCTTGAATCTTTCCCAAAAGTCATTCACAATCATCGCCTTGCTGGTGATGATAAATTTTATACCCGGCTTAACCGCCCGGGAGAATCCCCCCTTTTTTCCCAACGGCAAGTATAATTCCGCTGTGCCGACGCCGGAACAGGTGCTGGGTTTTAAAGTCGGAGAACGCCCGGCCCGCTACCCGGAAGCGGTTGCTTACTTAAAGGAATTAGCCCGGCAATCTCCCCGGGTGCAATTGCTGGAATCCGGCCAAACCCACGAGGGGCGCACCCTTTATTATGCGTTGATCAGTTCCGAGGCCAACCTGGCCAAATTAGATGAGTATCAATCGCGGTTGGGGATGCTGGCCGATCCCCGCAAAATCAAACCCGGGACAGATATCGACGATCTCATCCGCGATCTGCCCGCCGCAGCCTGGATGATGTACAGCATCCACGGGGATGAGCTCTCCGGCGCAGACGCCTCGCTCCAGCTCGCCTACCAGTTAGCCGCCGGGGAAGACACTTTGACGCAGATGCTGCGCCGGGAACTGATCATTGGTATCGATCCCATGGAAAATCCCGACGGCCGGGAGCGCTTCCTGGGGCAAATGCAGCAGTGGAAGGGGCGCATCCCCAACTCCGATCTGCAAAGCATCCAGCACACCTCGGTGTGGCCCTGGGGGCGCACCAATCATTATCTGTTTGATTTGAACCGCGACTGGTTTATTCTCTCCCAGCCGGAAAGCCGGGCCCGGGTAAAGGCGCTGCGGGAGTGGAATCCCCAGGTTGTGGTGGACGCCCACGAGATGGGCGCCTACAACACCTATCTCTTCCCCCCGGCGCGGGAACCGATCAACCCCCATTTTTCCCCCATCCTAAAAAAATGGACCCGGGTATTCAGCCAGGACCAGGCCAAGGCCTTCGACCGCTACGGGTGGAGTTACTACACCGGCGAGTGGCTGGAAGACTGGTACCCCGGCTACGGCAGTTCCTACCCGCGGATGCGCGGCGCCGTGGCGATTCTCTACGAGCAGGCCGGGGTGGAAGGCAGCCTGATTAAGCGCCCCGACGGTACCTACTTAACCTACCGGGAATCCGTGCATCACCAGTTCGTCAGCTCGATTGCCAACCTGGCTACCGCGGCCCGCAACCGGGTCGGTTTGCTAAAAGATTTTTACCGGATGAAACGCAATGTGCTGGAACAAAGCCGCAAAGGAGGTCCAACGGCGTTTATTATCGATCCGGGGCAAAACTATAGCCGCCTGAACCGGCTGATTGATCGGCTGCTCTGGGCGGGCGTCGAACTGTACCGCGCCGAGGCCGATTTTACGCTCAAATCGGCCCGGAGTTATTGGGAAACGCAGCCGCGCAGCCATGCTCTCTCCAAAGGCAGCCTGATCATCCCGCTCAATCAACCGCTGCGCCCGCTGATCGAGGCTATCCTGGAGTTTGATCCGCGTATGACCACCAAGTTTCTCAAATCCGAGCGGGAATCCCTGGAACGCGGCGAAGGAACCCGGCTCTACGAAGTGAGCGGCTGGTCGATGGGAATGGCCTACGGGCTGGATACTTACCTGAGTTTCACGGCGCTAAAAGTCAAACAAAGCCCCATCCGCGAGGTTCCCCGGCTCCGCGGCGAACTCCTTCATCCCCAGGCGGCCTACGGATTTGTTATCGACTACCGCAACGACCGGGCGGTGAACCTGCTCTTCAAACTTTTGGATGACGGCCTGAAAGTTCGGACGGCTGTCAAAGATTTTCGGGTGGAAGGGAAAAAATATCCCACCGGCACACTGTTATTGCGCCGGGTGGAGAACCGCGAGGATTTAGCCGATGTGCTGGCGGAGTACGCCCAACGTGAGGGCGTCGACATCACCGGCGTCAACACGGCGCTGAGCGAAGAGGGAACCGACCTGGGCGGCGGCAACTTTCCCCTGCTGGCCCCGCTGCGAATCGCCATGCTGGCCGGAGCGGGCTTGAGCGCCTACAACCTGGGCCATATCTGGCACCTGCTGGATTACGAAATGGGAGTTCGCTTTACCATCCTTAACACCGACAACTTTCGCCGCACCGACCTGCGCAAATATAATGTATTGGTGCTGCCCAACACCTGGCGCGGTCCCGGGGTGTATAAACAGCTCTTTGGTAAACCGGGCCTGGAAAAGCTGAAGACCTGGGTCAAAGAAGGCGGCACGCTGATCGGTGTTGGCAATGCCGCAGCTTTCTTAGCCGACAGCAGCAGCGGCCTTAGCAAAGTGCGCCTGCGACGGCAAGCGTTAGAGGAACTGCCGCTCTACCAAAAGTTTTGGCAGATGGAAAAGAATATCGGCAAAACCGATATTGACAGCGCCGCTTTTTGGGCGGGCAAGCCTTTAGTCGAAAAAAAGCCTCCCTCCAAACCCACGAAAGCAGATAAAAAACAATTAGCCATAGAGGATGAGCGACTGCGCTTGTTCATGCCTCGCGGGGCAATTTTGAGAGTCAATTTGAATGAGCGGCATTGGCTGAGCTTTGGAGTGGGAAAACAAATACCGGCCATTTTTTACTCTTCCTACGCTTTCCTGTCCCGCAAACCGGTGGAAAGTGTGGGACGCTTTAGCGAGGGGGAGCGGCTGCGCCTGTCCGGTCTACTCTGGCCGGAAGCCCGGGAGCGCTGGGAAAACACCGCCTACCTGACCCGGGAGCGCTCCGGCAACGGCCAGGTGATTTTGTTTGCCGGCGAGCCCAATTTCCGCTCCTATTTTTACGGAACCGCCCGGCTGCTGCTCAACAGCATGGTTCTGGGGCCGGGCCTGGGCGCCCGTCAGCCGGTGGGGTGGTAGGCGCCCCCCGCGCTTGTCGGCTCCGGATGGGCAATCCCGCCGCCCCGGAATGGCAGCAACAGGGCAAAAACAAAGCAGCAGGAGTAGCAAGCTTCAGCTTGCCCGAAAAACAGCAGG
>JAJRYW010000542.1 GCA_024275555.1 Calditrichota bacterium
GCCAAACTTCAGTTTGGCCGTGATAATATAGACGCGTGAATAAATTCGAGAAGACTGCCGGTTCTCCGGTAGCCGCATTCCGGGTAATCGGAATGCGGCTACCGCAGCAATCTATATTCGCGGATTAATTCACGCCTCTATAAGATTCACGGTTCGCTTAAATTTTTTGAGATTATCAAAATTTAATCTTCGCACCTAAGGTAATGTTTTAAATAAGAGTAAAATGCATTTTTGGGGGGGCATGACAAATTGTATTTTACAGACATTCTTTAAAAACCGTTGAAACGGTTAAATGATCGCTGCAAGATTTCATTAACACCGGGCTTCAGCCCGGTGGTTTACTGCGGCGGGAAGCCCCGGAACCGTTTCTCCCGACGGGATGCCGTTGGCAAACGGTTTCCCCTGTTCTTTTTCTTTGCCCAGGGTAGGAAAGCGTTTGCCAACCCCAATGCCAACGGCGCCACGTTGTGGTTGGGGCGTTGATGCTGCATCGACACAGTCGATGCATTCTCAAAATTGGCTCAGTCGAATGCTTGTCAGGGACTGACTACAACAACTAATCTCAGTTATTCCACCTGCTACCGGAGTAGTTACCATTTTTTTAAATCCAATAAAAACAATTCGTGAAAATTCGTGTAATTCGTGGATTACAACTTTTTAGAATAGCCTCATTTTTCTAAGATCACTAAAAAAGCTATGGGATCGAAACTTTAAGAAGAGCAGATTGTTGAGATACGAAGGAGATTAATCAATGGACAATTTGCGTAAACGTCTCCAGAGCGTAGTGCGGCTCATCCCCAGCAGTTGGGCGGCTTTTTCGCGGTTGCCGCTGCTCATTTGCAGGGCCCGGTGTATCCGCTCGGCTTCGTCGGCAATTTCCCAGAGGCTTTGATGCATGCCGGCAACCGCCTCTTTCACCGGAAGCAGCGGCGATCCGGCGACCGGGTGTTTTTCCAGCCGGTATCCGGCCACTTTTTCCGGCAGATCGGTAATTTCTATGATGGTTCCCCCGGCCAGAATCACGGCCCGCTCGATAGCGTGTTCCAGTTCGCGCACATTGCCCGGCCAGGGATAGCGGGCAATTGCCCGCGCGGCTTCGCAGGAGAGCCCTTTCACTTTGCGTTTGGAAAACTTTCCGGCAAATTTTTTGATGAAATATTCCGCCAGCAGCAGCGCATCGTTGTCCCGCTCCCGCAGCGGGGGCAGTTCTATGGTTACCACGTTGAGGCGATAATAAAGGTCTTCGCGGAACTTGCCTTCGGTCATCATCTCTTCCAGGTTCTGATGCGTGGCGGCAATAATGCGCACATCCACTTTACGCACTTTATTTTCCCCAATCCGCTTGATCTCCCCTTCCTGAAGGGTGCGGAGCATTTTTGTTTGAGCGGAGAGGGTCAGATCGCCGATTTCATCCAAAAAGAGAGTGCCCTTGCTGGCCGTCTCGAACAATCCTTCCTGGGCAGTGGTTGCGCCGGTAAAAGCGCCTTTGACAAACCCGAACAATTCCGCTTCCTGGAGCGTCTCCGGCAGGGCGGAACAGTTGACGGCAACAAAAGGTTTATCCGCGCGCAGGCTGTGCTGGTGAATTCCCCGGGCCAGCAGCTCTTTGCCGGTCCCGCTTTCCCCCAGGATAAGCACCGTCGAATCCACCGGGGCAACCAGCCGGGCCATTTCTATGGATTTGGAGAGCGCCTTGCTGGAACCCAACATGCCGCCAAAATCTGCCGGGGGTGTTAATTTGGATTGCAGGGTGATAATGGTTTTTTGTTGCTCCTGCAGGGAGGATTGCTGTTTCATAATCGTTTCGCGGAGGTTCTGAAGCAACTCCGGCATCCGCAGGGCCTCATAGTCGCGCCGCTCGATGTTGTATTCTTCGGAAAAGTTGTGATCCAGGTCTGCGATAAACCGGCAATGCGCATGGCCCATGGCCCGGCACTCCCTCTCCACCACCAGGGTCTTTTGATTCAGAATTGCCGAGGAGTGGCCGGCGGCATAGCCCATCAGCGTCCAACAGACCGGCTCCGGGCTTTTGCCAAACATATCCAGGTGCTGTTCCGCCTCGTAGGAGTTTTCCCAAATCGCCTCGATATGAAAAACGCCTTTCTCCAGGTCGACATCACTGCGGTCGGGGATATTGGACACCCGGGCAAACCCCTCCAGAGCATTCAAAAGAGGTCCGTATTGGAGATGCCGGAATCTCGAAGCATTGGGGAAACGCTCCAACAACGCGATGCCGTCGGCCATACCCGCCGCGTAGCCAAATCGCTTCAGTACACCACGCGCCTGTTCCGCTCCCAGGGTTTCCAGCAGTTCCTTCCGCAACGCCCCGATTGCCCGGGCCGAGAAAAGCAGCATCCGGTAGTCTTTTAAAAAGATCTCTCCCCGGCTCTGATCGAAGGTGAGTAAATTGAATAATTGGATTTCTTCTTGTTCAACCATCATAATCCTTGTGTTTCATATTGTTTCACAGCAACATCCGCATATAAGATGTGTAACAGATGAAACGTTTCCAACCGGGAACTATATTTCTTCTCCGTGGGTATTCTTGCTTTATTCTATTGGTTTTGATAAGGTTTTGCAGTATCCAAAGCGAGACCCGGGAAATTGGCACAGATCATGCAAAGAGCGTGGGTGTTCTGGGAATGGGAAAAGGTACTGAAACGCTCCCAAACATCCAAGCAAAGGAACGAATATTTTATTTTTTTCGTCAAAAATTATTGCAGCGGAGTGAAAAATGAACTTTTGGCGCAACATTCCCGGCCATGAATATGAATTCTTACCGGGCGAAGAAGTCCCCGACAGCGGGGAATACCGCTGCAGCACCTGCACTAATCAGCAGTTTTTTGAAAAAGGCCGGAAGTTCAGTGAATGCCGGATTTGCAAAGGCATGGTGCGTAGCTGGTGCCATAAAAACAAGAAAGACAATACCGGCGGCAATCCCCCGGAAGAATCCTGAGCCGGAAATGATAAATTCAGCAGTCCTGCCTTCACTCGCGCCAACTTATCATGGTTTTCAAATATCATTTTATAACTCATACATATGGTAAAATCATCAAACACAGGAGGCAATAATGCTTCGGAAAAATGTTTTAGCGCTCGCAATATTATTCTTCGTCTCGATCTCATCCCTGCACGCCCAGGAAAAATATATGCTGGATGTTTCTCATACCCTGGTCGGTTTCGGGGTCAAACACATGGTCATCACCACGGTGAACGGGAAATTCAACGATTTCTCGGGAACTATCGTTTATGACGAGAACGATCTGAGTAAACTGAAAGTAGAGGTTGTCATTAAAACAGCCAGCATCGATACGGACAACCTCAAACGGGACAACCACCTGCGCAGCCCGGATTTTTTTGATGCGGAAAATTATCCGGAGATCACTTTTGTAAGTAAAAAGGTGATTAAAAAGGGCGACCAGAATGTGCTTGTGGGCGACCTGGCCATCCGCGGGGTCGCCAAAGAAGTGGAAATCCCCTTTAAGATCACCGGTAAAATTGTTGATCCCTGGGGCAACACCCGCCTGGGTCTGGAAGGCAGCCTCACCATCAACCGCCAGGAATTTGGTGTAAAGTGGAATAAAAAGATGGACGCCGGCGGCTGGGTTGTCGGGGATGATGTCAAAATCACCCTGCAAGTGGAAGCCATCCAAACCAAAGGATAGTCCTGGCAGCACCCCCGTTAAGCCCGGTTCTTCAGCCGGGCTTTTTTTTTGATCTGTTTTTGGCGGTATTTAAGAGTTTTCACTCGGAATTAATAATGATTATTAATTAATAGAAATTCTCCGTTATCATTTTATTTGAATTTCCCCCGGCAACCTGCTATCATAGCCCCGTCTGTTCCGTATGGTGCGGAACAACACCGGACTAAATCTACAGGGGTAATGCTATGCGTTTAGTATACATGGTTCTCATTTTGACCGGATTGGCAAGTCTGTGTTTGGCGCAGGAAAAAACCACGTTGGCCGGATATGGTGAGTTGCACTATAATAAAATTACCTCCGGGGCGCCCCTGGCCCAATCCGTGGGCAAACTTGATTTTCACCGCTTTGTCATATTTTTCGGACACCAGTTCAACTCCTGGATCAGCTTCCACTCGGAACTGGAAGTGGAACATTCCCTGCTGGAAGGAAACGCTGCAACGGGGAAACTCGCCCTGGAACAAGCCTATGTTCAATTGCAATACCATAAGGCCATCGGCGTGCGCGCCGGGATAATACTGATTCCGGTTGGCATTATCAATCCGATTCATGAGCCGCCTTCTTTTAACGGGGTGGAACGGCCCAATGTGGAAAAATATATCATTCCCACGACCTGGCGGGAATCCGGCATCGGCATTACCGGGGCGCTCTCCCCTTCCCTTTCTTACGAAGCTTACCTGATGGCCGGGTTAGATGTTGCCAACCTGAGCGGCAAAGACGGCATCCGCCCGGCGCGGCAGGTCGCCTTCAATTCCCGCACAGAAGATTTTGCCTTAACAGCGCGAATCAATTATTTTGTCAGTCTGAATCTGCAACTGGTCGGCTCGGTTTTCTACAGCACCCTGGAAAAATCCACCACGTATGGAGATGATCTGAGCGGCGCCGCTATTACCATGTTCGAAGCTCACGCTCTCTATACACGGGGCAATTTTAAGGCGCGCGGGTTGGCGGTGGTAAGTTCCATCAGCGGAAGCGGAAAAATCAATGCCCTTTTTGATGCCGCCAAAGTCGCCTCGCCGGAAATTGGAAGCGGCCAGTTCGGCGCCTACCTGGAAGGCGCCTACGATGTGCTGGGCATGTTCCTGCCGGAATCCGAACAGCGACTCTTTGCTTTTGCCCGATACGAGACCTATAATACCCAGAGTTCCACCGATGGGTTCCAGGCCAACCCGGAATACGAGCGCCAGGAAATTACGCTGGGATTAACCTACTTGCCGCATCCCACGGTGAGCATGAAAGCCGATTTCCAGTTCCTCAACAATGCCGGCAATAGCGACACAAAGCAGTTTAATTTGGGCATGGGATACAATTTCTGACTCTCCGGTCAACCGGCCGGGCGGCATATTCAGCAACCCGGGAATTCAATAGACCTTATTACCTTTTAAAGAACTGAAATTATTAACTTTAAAAAACCACTGTCATTTTCCCAACCACAACGTGGCGCCGTTGGCGCGGGATGGCGTTGCCACGAATCCCGGTTTGCCGGGAAGAGAAATCTGTGCGTATTCGACATTAAATTTGCTGAAATCATTGTAAATTAAAGATAAAGTTTTGAGTGTTAACAGATTTCTCTCTTCGTTCGAAATGACATAAATTCTGTAGTAATATAAACTTAGTTTGCAATAAGGTCTAATTAAAATGAGACAGACGGAACAAATATGAGCAAATTCCTGAACACCCGCAGATATTATCTTTGGGCGACCATTCTGCTGATTATGGTTGGCAGTTGGCAAATTTCTTCCCGGAACTGGCCGATTTCGATTCTCCAGAAATCCCTCGACGAAATCTTTGGCCAAAGATTTCGTCGAGGGA
>JAJRYW010000543.1 GCA_024275555.1 Calditrichota bacterium
ATCAACCTGTACTCCCGGAGGAATATCTGGTTTTATACCTATAATCTGGATAAAAATCCCTTTACCCGGGAAGATGTGCGCATGTTGCCCATTTTGCCCAATATCTCTTTTACCATCAATTTTTAACAGGAATTGCTGATGATTACCCGGATTCCAACTCGTTTGCGGATCAGCTTTTTGCCGGTTCTTGCGGTTCTGCTGCTGGCCGGCTGCAACATCACCGGGAGCGAAGAGTTTATCCCCGAATACATTGTGGAGAGCTACCTGTTCTCCGGGGAGCCGTTTCAGCCGATTCGCCTCTCCCGCACCGTGCCGGTCGGCGCGGCCTACATTTTTGAAGAACAAGCCGTTGCCGGGGCAACGGTGACGGTTTTTCTATTAAGCCCAAACGGAAGCGTGCAGGATTCACTCTCTTTTCGGGAGCGTCTCCGCAGCCCGGGAGTATATTACCCCCTGGACACCACCAGGATTGTTCAGCCGCTTACTGCCTATGCGCTGGAAGCGCGCATCCCGGATGATGACGCCCTGCTGAGCGCACGCACCGTAACACCGGATTCGTTCTCGATCCGGTCGATCAGCGCGGATACGGTGGTGTTCCAGGCTTCCCCCCGCCTGGAAGTGATTGTTACCCGCAGCAATTATCCCGGCCGCCAGAATATCTTTGTGCTCTCCGCAGAAGCGCTCGATCCCCGTATGGAACAACTGACCCCTTTCATAGCAGCGATTTTTGATGAAGATACCGATGAACTGGAAGATTACCGGATTAATGAATCGCCGCCCTTTAACGAGGAGAACTACATCTTTAATCCGGACGGAACCATCACCATCGACATTCCCTGGATTGCCTTCAATTTCTTTGGCCCCAACCGGGTCTTCCTTTACGTCATTGACGACAATATTTTTGACCTGATGCGCAGCCAGATGCTGCAAACTCATCCTTCCTCGCTGTCGCCCGGGGAAATCCCCGCCATCATAGAGCATATTGACGGCGGCACGGGAATTTTCGGCAGTTATGCGCGGGTAGAGTTGGAGGTGTTTGTAGGACGACTGTAGGGGAGGGGATATGTCATTTCTCATGCGGATCGGGAACCGCGGCAAGCTTGGCTGTTACGCTCCGCCCGAACTCTTCCTCGAACTCCTCATTGGTGGGATAAGCCCAGCCGAATACTTCTTCCCATATCTCCGCTTTTTCCATACACAGGTAGAAAAACACCTGCTCATGCCAGGGTGCAAATGCCTGGAACATGGTGCGGAACATCTCAATTTTGATGTGATCCGGGTAGGTGAATTTCCCGTGCGGATCGGGAACCATTTCCATCTGCAAAATTTTAGAGGGATATCCTAACCGGCGCACTTTCCGGATCACCGGCTTGATCAGCGTGACCGAACCGAAGGAAATAAAGAGCACCTCCTCCGGCCGGAACTCCCGCAGGATTCGTTGGGCAATCTGCGGGTATTCCTCCTGCCAGTCCCGGTAATACACCAGCGGGTGGAAATGGAAGGCCACTTTGATTCCCCGGTCGGCGACCTGCCGGGCGGCCTCCAGCCGCTGCTCCAGGGAAGCCGTAAAATGCTCCTCATTGGCGATCACCTTGTCGGTGTTCATCGACCAGCTACAGACAATATTGGCCGGGGCGGGATGCTCCAGAAAATAGCGGATATTATTCGATTTGGTTTTAAACTCCAGCAGAATGTTGGGGTGCTGTTCGGCAAACCGGCAGAGTTCCTCCAGGTTTCCGTTGCGGTTTCCCCAGGCCAGGGAGTCGGACGCCTGGCCGGTGCCAAAATGGTAAAAGCGATCCGGTTCGAGATCGATTTTGGCTAATTTTTCGGGCAGGTTCTCATGGAAGACGATCTTGTCGCTGTAAAAAGTCTGGATCGAGCAGTAGCTGCAACCAAAGATGCAATTCTCCACCGCGTCGATGGTGCGCAGGTTGCAGCAGACCGTTTTGGGGGAAGCTACCGGGCACATCCCGTGGATTTTCTTGTCCGCCTGATCTACGTCAATATGGGCTTTCTCCCGTTTCTTGGGGCGAAATGCTCCATCGGCCCGATAGGTCTTGGGGGCAGAGCGAAGCGTGCGCAGATGCTGCTTCAGCCTTTCCAAATAAAACTGTTTTTGAGCAGGCAACTGAGAATGCCCCGGCGGAAGCGGCTGCGCCGCCCACCATTGCGGCAGGCCGGGTTCGCCCCACATGGCCAAATCCCGGCTGGCTTCCACCACCTGCCGGAACTCCTGAAAAGTAAACCGGTAGCGCTCGGCCTTCTCCCGGATAAAGCGGCGGGTCGGTTCCGGCAGTTCCCGGTACAACCCGTACTGCCGGGCAAATCCGTCGAACTTCTCAGAATAATCTGTATTTAGGGCCATTGTGTTTTCTCGTTTCCTTACCGGCTTTATTTTAACGCGGAACAAATTCGGCTATAAGATTCAAAGATTAAACTGACGGTTCGGTTATTTTTGGGCCGGTTTTCGAAATTCTTGGTGATTTCCTATTCGGAATTTCTCGTTTGGGGAAAATTCATGCTTGGCCACAGTTTCATACACAGAACCTTTGGTTTTACATGGAAATCAATCGAGGACTCTCCAACTGGTAAGTTTCCGGATGATAGCCGGAAAACAAAAAAATGGGCGCATGTCAAATTGCACAATGGAAAGCCGTTAAAA
>JAJRYW010000544.1 GCA_024275555.1 Calditrichota bacterium
AAACAGTTCTTCTCCATTGTTCAGAACAATGAAATGAACTTCCGGTTTGGCTAAAAAAAACCGCTTCAGCCATTTCAGGATGTGATTCAGTTCGGTGTTGTCGCCGCGCAGAAAGTTTCGACGCGCCGGGGTGTTGAAGAAAAGATTTTTTACCGAAATGGCAGACCCGCGTTTGAGGGCGACCCGCTCTTTGACAACCACCTTTCCCCCGGCAATCTGCAAAACCGTACCGGCCTCATCCTGCTCGTGCCGGGTTTTGATCTCTACCCGGGCGACCGAGGCAATGCTGGGCAAGGCTTCTCCCCGGAAACCCAGCGTGCCGATGCGGTCCAAATCGGCGGCTTCGCTGATTTTGCTGGTGGCGTGGCGTTCAAAGGCCAGGGGAACCTGCTCTTCCGGGATGCCGCTGCCGTTGTCAATCACCTGGATCAGCTCCTTGCCGGCCTTCTCAATCACCACGGTAACCTGATCAGCGCCAGCGTCCAGAGCGTTCTCTACCAGTTCCTTCACCACCGAGGCGGGACGGTCGACCACCTCTCCCGCGGCAATTTTATTGGCAATGTGAGCCGGTAAAACTTTGATTGTGGTCATCGTATCCAAAATTAGTTGTCTTTTCCTTCAATATAGTCCGGATTAAGGATTGGCGCAACTGTCCCAACTTCCGAAATTGTCGAGTTGTGAGGTGATTTGAGAAAACAGGTCTCTTTCGGCAGAACGAGTTATCTCTGACGGAGTCCGCCGGAGAGACCTGGTTGCCAACCTGAAGGAAGCATATTTTTGTGCTGTTTCATCCCTCATAAATTGCTCTCTCTTCCCTTTGGTCGGCCGGGTTCTCATCTTTTACCCTGATGACTGAGGGCCAGTCTGCACAGATCACTTTTTTGATGATCCTGCCATGCATTTTTTTGCCTTGTTAAAAAAATGTGGGCAAAAATATGAAAATCGTTCTGCAAACGGAAGCGGAAATCCAGGTATTTTTCAGGCTGCCGCCGGCTGCCGGAAATGATTGATTCAAGAATTAAGTTTCTTTCGCCGACAACCGAATATGTTCAATACGAAATCATCAGGGACGAAAGAAGGGATGTATTATGAACCAGGGAAGCACCGTACTGCAATTTCTCCGAAGACGTATCCGCGCTTATCAGGACCTCCGGCAAGTACTGCAGGAACAGCGCCAGGCGCTGGTGGCCAACGATATTGCCCAAACCCAGGATTTCTCCCAGAAGCAATTGGCCTTGCTGGAGCAGATCAATGAATGCGAAAGCAGTTGGCGGGAGTATTTAAAGAAGCATATTAAGGGGGATGAACTGCCGAAGAGCTACGAGGCCTGCCTGGAGATGCTGCGGCTGTCCGAAAAATCGGAGCGGCAAGCGCGTCGTCTTTACGCCCAATTGCGCACCATTCTGGAAGAACTGGCAGAACTTAAGCAGACCAACCAGATGCTGATGGAAAGCTCCCTGGCCTTTGTGCAAACGTTGCTTTCCAATATTACCGGAAAACTTCATCAGCAAGGTGTTTATCAGCCCGGCCGAAAATCACCGGGGCCCAGCGCCTTACTGAATAAACGGCTATGAGGTAGTTATCGTGCCTGGAATTTTTCAAAGTTTAGATATTGCCCGCCGGGCGATTTGGGCCAATCGCTTAGGGTTGGATGTGGCCAGCCATAATATTGCCAACGCCAATACACCGGGCTATTCCCGTCAACGAGTGGATTTGAGCGCGGCCCGTCCTCTCCAGCTTATGCAGGGTCAACTGGGGATGGGGGTGGAGGCCACCCAGATTACCCGAATCCGGAACCAGCTTTTGGATGTACAGTACCGGCAGGCCAGCCACAGCCTGGGGAAAGAGCAGATTAAAGAAGAGTTGTTTTACCAGATCGAGACGATTGTTCAGGAGCCCACGGAAAACAGTATCGGCAATTTGATGACCGAGTTTTTCAGCGAATTCAGCAGCCTGGGCGCCGAACCGGAGAATTCCAACATTCGCAATGTGCTTTTGCAAAAGGCGGTCAGCCTGGCCGAGACCTTTAACCAGAAGAGCGCCCGGCTGACCGAGACGCAGACATCTCTGCGCCGGGATATTCAGAACACGGTTACCGAAATCAACCAGATGACTTCCCAGATCGCGGATCTGAATCGCCAGATTATGGTGGCGGAAGGCGCTTTTGGCACGGCCAACGACCTGCGCGACCAGCGCGATGTGTTGTTGGATAAGTTGGCGGAAAAGATGGACATCCGCTATGTGGAGGATAGCCGGGGCAGCGTTAATGTTACGGCAGCCGGCCAAGCGCTGGTCAGCGGGACCTCTCCGCGGGAGCTGTCTCTGGAATCCCAGGGGGACGGCGGAAAGGTCTCGGTTACCATCAAAGGATCGAGCGGCCAGGATATCGCGGTGGAAAGCGGGGCCCTGGGCGGTTTGCTGGAGCTGCACAACAACTCGATTCCCAACCTGTTGGACAAACTGAACAAACTGGCTAAAAATTTTATTGAGAATGTTAATCATGTTCATCAAAGCGGTTATGGTTTGGCGACCGGGAATCCCCCGACCTCGGCCACCGGCTTGAACTTTTTTATCGGTTCCGATGCCGGCAGTATCCGCGTGGCGCCTCCTATCCTGGAGGATGTTTCCAATATTGCCGCCTCGATAGACGGCAGTTCCGGCAACGGGGAAGTTGCCTTTGCCATTTCCAATTTGCGTGATAATAAGATGATGAGCAACGGCTCCCAAACGCTGGATGAGTTTTACAACGACACCATCACCAACCTGGGAACCGATATCGAGCTGGCCCGCTCCAAGCGGGAAAACCAGGAGATGCTGAGAGACCAGATTCAAAATCAACGTACTGCCGTGTCCGGCGTCTCCCTGGATGAGGAGATGGCCAATTTAATCAAATTTCAGCGATCTCTGGAAGCCTCGGCAAAAGTGATCCGGGTCGTGGATGAAATTCTGGAAACCGTCATCAATATGTAACCTTAAATAAAACCATTAAACGGCCATGGATGTCAACAATTAGCGTCAAGGAAGACCATCATGAGAGTTACCCAGGACTATAGTGTTCAGAGTTTGCTCCGGCAGGTGAATCGCACCCGGGAGCGGATTAATTTGTTGCAGCGGAATCTTTCTACCGGGAAACGGATTAATCAGATTTCCGATGATCCTTCCCATATCGAGACCGTGCTGCGCTATCGAAAAATGCTCAAAATGAACAGCCGTTTTGAGGAGAACATCCAAAACGCATCCGAGTTTTTGGGGTTTACTTCCAACGCCCTGGATGAGAGCGCCGATATTATTGCCAAAGTTAAAGAGCTTACCATTCAGGGGGTGGACAGCACCAGCCCGGAAGAATTCCAGGCCTTTGTCGAGCAATTCAACGAAATGCTGCAAAAGCTGACCGATGTAGCGAACACCCAGTTTAAAGGACGCTATATTTTTGGCGGGAAGAATGTCAAAACAGCGCCATTTACGCTTGCGCCGGATTTAAGCAGCGTCACGGCAAATCCTGAGGGTGTTACCGGACAGGTAAAAACGGAATTGGGAAGAGGGATGATTGACCCTTACAACATCTCCGGCCAGGAAGCCTTTCAGTCGCAGGTAGATATTTTTCAAACGCTGATAGATTTGCGGGATGCCTTTGCAGCCCAGGACAGTACTGCCATCCGCAATTTAATGCCGGATATTGATGCGTCTATGAACCAGGTGTTGGACGCCAACACCCGTGCGGGCGCCAAGATAAATCGTTACGAACTGCTTCTGGCTCAATACGAGAATGAGGATTTACGGCTGCAGGAATATTTGTCCGGAGTGGAAGATACCGATATCCCGCGAGCAATCGTGGAACTCCAGGGACAACAGACCTCCCTGGAAACGTCCTTAAAGACCCTGGCGCAAACGGTGGGCATTTCCCTGGTCGACTTTATCTGATTGAGTGTAGGGAATTTAGATAGTGCTGTTGAAAAACACAGGAATATACGCGGGTGAGAATGTCCCGGCTGTTCAGAAATCCTTGAAAAACAACGATAGTGAATGGTACTGATAATCTGGCACAACAGTTGCCATTAGTAAGCACAGGAGTAGAGTGGAGATGCTGATGAAATTAGTGACAAAACAGTTTGGTGAGATTGAGTTTTCAAAGGATTTGTTAGTGAATTTTCCAAAAGGACTTATTGGATTTGAAGACTGCCATCGGTTTGTGGTGATTAATGATGAAGATTATGAACCTTTCCGGTGGTTGATTACGGTAGACGACGAGGAAATCGGATTTCCGGTTTTAAACCCGTTTTTGGTGGCGCCGGAATATGGAAAGGAATTGCCGGACCGCCTGGTAAAGCGGTTATTCTCATCGGACGAGTTGATCGACTTGTTCTGCGTGGTGACCATCAACGGAGAAGGAGGTAAGGTAACCGTTAATCTGAAAAGCCCCATCATTATCAATTATGAGGATAAGACCGGCGAGCAGCTTATTCTTACCTCCGAGGAGCTACCCGTAGCCATGCCCATTTCCTAAGGATCGGGGTTTTCTTTGCGGCAGGATGCCGCGTTGTTATTTGAAATGTTTTCCCAAAACCACAAACGCCAAGGAAGGTGACCCATGTTGGTATTGACAAGGAAGTTAGGCCAAAACATTCTAATCGGCGACCATATCTCGGTCAAACTGATCAAAATTGATCAGAATAAAGTACAACTGGGAATTTCTGCCCCCCCGGAAGTTGCGGTTTATCGTCAGGAATTAGTCGATAAAATCAAGCACTTCAATTATAACGCCACGCGCACAAATCATGTACATTTAAAGAAAGCCGCCTCACTCTTTAAACACTTCATGAACTTTTAAGGGATAAGGGAGCGCACATGCAAGTGAATGAGAAGCAGTTAAGAGATCAGACGCGGTTGGATATAACCTTAGGCCGCTTAAAAGAATTGAATCGCGATGAACGCATTCTGTTGGGGCTTTATGTTTATGAATATTTAAGCGCGGAAGATATTGCCGGGGTATTGCAACTGACTGTCGAGGTAGTAAACACCCAACTGGAGAGCGTCTTCAGTAAGGTGATGGAGCCCCATCAAAGTTCCGATTCGCTCTCTGACCCGGTGGTTATTTCTTCTCAAACGATTGGTTCCTGAAGATGGCGAAAAAAAGAAAAAGCGGAAAGAAAAACCGGCGGAAAACATCGCGGAAACAGACTGCCGCACCGGCGCCGATCTCCCTGTGCATGATTGTAAAGGATGAGCAACGCTACCTGGAAGGCTGCCTGCAAAGTGTGGCCGGTCTTGTCTCGGAAATAATCATTGTCGACACCGGCTCTCAGGATAAGACCATTGAAATTGCCCGCCGTTTTACCGATAAAATTTATCATTTCGAATGGTGCGATGATTTTGCCGCTGCCCGGAATTTCGGACTGCAGTTCGCTGTCCAGCCCTGGATTCTTTATTTGGACGCCGATGAGCGATTGCATTCGAATTATCACGATGTGATCCGCCGGGCGGTACTGCGCGCCAATGCGGACGCCTATTACCTGAGGGTGTGCAGCGAAGTCAGCAGTGTTTTGGGCGATGTACCGCATATCATGGCCTACCCGCGCTTGTTTCGCAATCAAGCCGGGGTGGAATTCGAAGGGCGAATTCACGAGCAAATTACCCCGGCTATCCGGCGGATGGGCGGCCGCTTTGCCCCGCTCGATGTGGAAATAGAACACCTGGGGTACCACATCAGCGAAAGCGAATTGAAAGAAAAAATCAGCAGAAACTTAACGGCCCTGCTTCAGCAAGTCGAGGATGAGCCGCACAACGCCTACGCTAAATTTCAATTGGGACAGACCTATATATTGTCCGGGCAACCGGAAAAGGGGGAAACCTACCTAAAAGAGGCCCTTGAGTCAAAAACACTCAGCAACGCCTTAAACGCCTCGGTCCTGCTTATCTTTGCCAATGAACGTTTTAAGCAGGAGCAATATCCGGAAGCCATTGTTTTTATCCGGGAGGCGCTGCAACTGGCCCCCCGGCAACGCCTGGGCTGGTTCCTGCTGTCGGACTGTTTTGGCCGCCTGGAAAAGTATCCGGAAGCCATCGAGTGTCTGGATACATATCAAAAGTTTAAACATCTGAAATTCACGGATTTGGCAATCGATAAATTCTTTGCGGATTATCTCATCGACCAGCGGTTGGCCTTGTATCACTTTTTCCTGAAAAAGTATGAGACGGCAATACCCCATTTCCGGAACTATTGGGTGAATAGCAATCGCTATAAAAGCTCTTCCCTGGAACGGTTCATCTATGCGCTGCTGGAAACATCGGCGGCGCCCGGCCAATACCCGAAGGAACTGGAGCGAATTATTGAGGGACTGGATCAGTTTGATTACCCGGACCAAGCCATCAATATGCTGGCCACTTACCTTCAGGAGCAGAGCGAATGGAAATGGCTTGCCAGGCTGTTCCGGCGAGCGGTTGAATGGCAACCCGCTAAGGCCGAATATCACTTTTTGCTGGGGAACAACTTTCTTTCCCTGGGGGATTGGGCCGCGGCAGAACAGGCCTTTTCAGAGGCGTTAAAACGGTCGGATTCAACCTTCGAAATTTATCATAACCTGGCCATTACGGCAATTAAACAGGGCGACTATGCCAAGGCGATACACTGGTACCGGGAAATTTTGGAACGATTTCCCGGGCAAACCGAACTGGCGGTGAAACGGATTTCGGCGCTCTATTTAAAGCTTGGCCGGGTTGAAGAAGCGCAGAAGTTCTTAAGCCAAATGATTGAACAACATACGGTCTTAGGATAATTGCTATGCAAAGATATGATTTATCTTGCGCCCCGGGACGGACCAAATTAAAGTTTTCAAGACTGTGGGACGATAATGTAAGTTAGTAAAGGAGCAGCCCCGGTAGTTCGGAATGCTCCCCAATAATGGGCAGAAGGAACAAAACACAGGAGGGAATGTCGGCAACGATTTAATTAAAAAAGGGATGGAGATGGCAACGGCTCTATGCCTTTCGATTAACACGTTGTATTGAGAAGGGAATCTCATAAACTAACAAGGAGGTTGTTATGGCATTCTTCAATGGTTCACGCATCAACACCAATATCGGCGCACTTAATTCCTACAACGCGCTGAGCAAAATCAACTCGAAAATGGGAACGATCCAAATGCGGCTGGCATCCGGTAAGCGGGTGAACTCTGCTGCGGACGATCCGGCCGGCTACACCATCGGCAAAAAACTGGAAGCCCGGTCGAAGAGCCTTTCTGCCGCTCTGAACAATGTCGGGGAATTGAAAAATATTCTCTCCATTGCCGAAGGCGGTCTGCAAAGCATCAACGACCTGGTGGTCGGGATTAAAGAAAAGGTGATCCAGGCCGGAAACGGCTCCTATGGGAGCGAAGAGTTAGGCGCTATTGTCACCCAGATCCAGGATAGCTTGAACGAAATTGACGATGTGATCAGCGAAACGTCGTTCAACGGCACGGCGCTGCTTAACGCCCAATTCACCAGCAAAGTATTCCAAACCGGGGCCAGCGGCGGCGATACCATGACTATCAGTCTGAGCGCCACGATTGACTCGACAGATTTCGGTCTGAACGGTATTGACTCCAGCGACCTGCAAGGTTCCGCTTTGAGCACCACGCTCTCCAGTTTGGATTCTTATATCAACAGCGTCAGCAGCGAGTTGCAGACCGTTGGTTCTTTGGTGAATCGTCTGGATGTTAAAGAGTCTACTCTGATGACTTCAATCACCAATACGGAAGCCGCCAAGAGCCGGATTATGGATGCGGATTTGGCAAAAGAGCAGTTGGAGTTTACCAAACTGCAAATTTTGCAGCAAACCGCCACGGTCCAGATGGCTCAGGCCAACGCCCAACCCCAGAGTATCCTCAGTCTGTTTGGCTAATCGGGATGATTCCAAACCGGAAGGCCGCCTTTACGGCGGCCTTTTGTTTTTTAAGGCCTTCCTTAATTCTACTTTAACACTTTAGTTTTCATGTCGCCCCTATGGGGCTTAAACACTATAAATTATTCTTATTCCGGCGCTTCGCAGC
>JAJRYW010000545.1 GCA_024275555.1 Calditrichota bacterium
CGGTGTTAATGAGAAAGAAATTATTACATAGCCGTTTTAACGGCTTTCCATTGTGCAATTTGACATGCACCAAAAAAATACATATTACTCTTTTTAAAACATTACCTTAGGTGCGAAGATTAAATTTTGAAAACCTCAAAAATATTAAGCGAACCGTAAGTTTAATCTTTAATCTTTAATCTTTAATCTTTAATCTTTAATCTTTGATCTTTGATCTTTGATCACTAATCTTTGTCCTTCCTCATCAAAACATCTTCCACCCAAAAGCGCTAAAACGAACTGAGCACGCCGGCGATGGTAGCGGTCATCATGGTTGCCAAAGAACCGCCCAGCACTGCACGAAGGCCGTAACGGGCCAGGTCTGCCCTCCGGTCCGGGGCAATGCCGCCAATCCCGCCCAACTGGATGGCGATAGAAGAAAAGTTGGCAAAGCCGCACAAGGCGTAGGTGGCAATCAGCACGGCTTTTTCGCTGAGAATACCTTGCGGAATCAATTGGGCCAGTTGCAGGTAGGCGATGAATTCATTCAGCACCACCTTTTGCCCGATCAACCCGCCGATGCTTACCGCATCGTGCCAGGGCACCCCGATTAACCAGGCAATCGGGCTGAGCACATAACCCAAAATTAATTGCAGGGTAACCGGCTGACCATCCACGGTCATTCCCAGAATATCGGTGAACACGCCGGTTAAGATCCAGTTGATCATGGCAATCAGTGCGATAAAAGCCAGCAGCATCCCGGCCACATTCAGCGCCAGTTTCAGGCCGTCTGCCGCGCCGGTGGCCGCCGCATCGATGATATTGGCCGCCGTTCTTTCCACCTCCACCTTTACCTTGCCCATCGTCAAAGATTCTTCCGTTTCCGGGATTAACATTTTGGCGATCACCATGGTAGCGGGAGCGGCCATGATGCTGGCCGAGAGCAGGTGCTTGGCGTAAAAGAGCTGCTGCTGCGGATCGCTTCCCCCCAGCAGACTTACGTAGGCGGCCAGCACTCCCCCGGCAATGGTGGCCATTCCTCCCACCATCAGGGTCAGCAACTCGGAGTGGGTCATCCCGGAGACATAGGGGCGCACCACTAACGGCGCTTCGGTCTGGCCGATGAAGACGTTCGCTGCCACCGAAATCGATTCGGAACCGCTGACCCGCATCAACTTGGCCATTACCCAGGCCATCCCCTGCACAATTATCTGCATAAAACCGACGTGATAAAGCACCGACATCAGGGAGGAGAAAAATATAATCGTAGGCAACACCTGGAAAGCGAAGATGAATCCCACGCCCTGGTTCTTCAGAAAATCCGGAAAGGCCTCGCTGAACTTTCCCTGGTCGGCCAGCGCGCCAAACACGAACGCCGAGCCTTCATTGGTAAAGCTGATGATCTTTACAAAGAAAGTGCCGATGGCGTTAAAAACCACCGAGCCCCAGGGAGTCAGAATCACAAAAATGGCAAAGAGCAATTGCAAGGTGATACCGATGCTCACCAATCTCCAATCGATTTTGCGTTTATTTTGTGAGAAGACAAAGGCAATTCCGAGGAGCATTGCCAGTCCGAAAAAACCGAATAGAATATCCACAATCATCTCTGCAGGCCTCCATGGTAAGCAGGATTATTCTCCTCTCTCGAAGTGAAGGGAGGTATGTTTACGAATCAGAATTGGAATTTTGCTTTTGTTCTTTTTTTGATTTCGGGGAATCGGCCGATTCGGGTTCCGGGGGTTCGAAACAATTCCGGCAGCGGGCCTCATAGATATCGTCCGCCCCGACCACCACCCGGCCAACCTCGGGAGTGTTGCGGTGGGTAAACGAGGCCGGATTGCCGCAGCGCACGCAGATGGCCTGTATTTTGGTGATATACTCGGCGATTGCCAAAAGTTCGGGAATCGGCTCGAAGGGAACGCCGCGAAAATCCATATCCAGCCCGGCGACAATCACCCGTTTGCCCATGTTGGCCAGTTTGCGGCAGACCTCCACCAGGCCCTCATCAAAAAACTGGGCTTCATCGATGCCAACCACGTGGCTTTCCAGGGAGTTGTGCAAGATCTCCCGGGGGTCTTCCACAACCATGGAAGGGATGCGCAACTCGGAATGGGAGACGATATGATCCTCGCTGTATCGCGTGTCGATTTTGGGTTTGAAGATGGCCACTTTTTGGCGGGCAATCAGGGCGCGGCGGAGCCGGCGGATTAACTCTTCCGATTTACCGCTGAACATGCATCCGCAGATTACTTCAATCCAGCCCAAATTTCGTTGATACATAGGCACCATGCCGTCTCTCTCCCATGGCTAAAGTTTATTGTTCGCTGCTACCGCTCGGGGAAACGCTGCTTAATCCGCCTCAGGCAGATCAGGCCTCCTCAACCTCGCTCAGCAATTTTTCTATTTTTGATTTGATGATGTCAATGGCAATGACATTTTTGCCGCCATGCGGAATGATGATATCGGCGTAGCGTTTGGACGGTTCGATAAAGCGCAGGTACATCGGCCGCACCGTGTTCTGATATTGCTTGAGCACCGCCTCCACACTGCGTCCCCGCTCCTTAATGTCGCGTTTTAAGCGCCGGATCAGGCAGATATCCGGCGCCGTATCAATAAAAATTTTAATATCCATCAGTTCCCGGATTTCCGGGATAGTCAGGATCAGAATACCTTCCACAATAATAATCTGATGCGGGCCCACTTTGCGCGTTTCGGGACGGCGGGAGTGGATGGAATAGTCGTACACCGGGTGCTCGATGACTTTTCCGTGAATCAGCCCCAGCAGATGCTCGCGGAGCAAATCGTGATCAAAAGCGTCCGGGTGGTCAAAGTTGATTTTGGTGCGATCCTCCAGGGGAAGATGGGAGAGATCCTTGTAATAGGCGTCCTCCTGCATGATGACCACTTTTTCCGATTCCAGCGCATTGAAAATATTTTTGGCAACCAGCGTTTTCCCGGAACCGCTCGCGCCGGCGATCCCGATCAGAATTCCCTTTTTATTCATAGGTTAATTTCCCTGATTCTACATTCCAAGTCGGCGATATTTACAAAGATAGCGCAAGAAGATACGACCGGGGCGGGATATAATGCAAGATTTAATTCAGCCCGGAACAGCGGCTGGAAAGGGGCGGAAAAATAAGAGCAGGTAAAAAAAAAGGCCGTATTCAGCGATGAACAGGGCCGGGAAAAAACAGAGGCGCCGGGCGGATTCGAACCGCCGAGTAGAGGTTTTGCAGACCTCCCCCTTAAGCCACTTGGGTACGGCGCCCGGACAAACCTAAGCACATTGTGGAGCCGAGGGGAATCGAACCCCTGACCTCTTGAATGCCATTCAAGCGCTCTCCCAACTGAGCTACGGCCCCATCTCAAAGATCAACACTCATTTTGAGCGGAATAATGTAATAAACCGCCCCCGGTTTGTCAATCTTTTTTAATCGTTTTCCGATCCTCTCAGAGATTCCCCATGCTCGCCGCGAATAGCATCGATCGAGCATGTTTTGGATTGAGCAACAAAAGCGCTAAGGCACAGAACAGGCACAAAAAAGCCTCACCA
>JAJRYW010000546.1 GCA_024275555.1 Calditrichota bacterium
ATCGTAGTTCAGCAATACCTTCTGCCGGATTTTGGTCACGAGTGGCTGATGCTGGAGCTTTTTGCCGAGCGGCTGGCCTCGTTCAAATACACGGTGTCTTTTAACGGCAAGTCGTTTGACATCCCCCTGCTGAAAAATCACTTTGTGCTCAACCGCATGCTCAATGTGCTGGATGATGTCCCCCACGTGGATATCCTGCACAGCGCCCGGCGCATCTGGAAACGCCGTCTGCCGGCCTGCGACTTGCAGTCGCTGGAGCAGTTGGTGCTGGGAGAACACCGCGAAGACGATATCCCCGGGGCGCTGATCCCCCAGATTTACTTTGAATTTATCCGCAAGCGCGAAGCATTGCACCTGCGCGATGTGCTGGAGCATAATTACCACGACATTGTCAACATGGCCCTGCTGACCATGAAAATTGCCCTGATTTGCCAGGAGCCGCTGGCGCACCTGCATCATCCCCAGGATGTTTACTCCCTGGCTTATTTTTACTTCCGGAACGGGGTGGCGGAGGCCTCGGTGGATTTGCTGAGCGCGTATCTGGAGGAGCATGATCTCCCCGGCAATCAGCAAATCAGCCTGCGCCGCTTATTGGGGCTGGGGTGGAAAAAGATGGGCCGGTATGAGGAGGCCGCCCGGCAGTTCGAACAGCTTTTAGCGCTGCAATGCCATGAGGCTGAGGTGATCGAAGCCTATGCGATTATCCTGGAGCACCACCTCAAAGATTACGCCCGGGCGCTGGAGGTCGTGGAAGCAGGATTGCGCTATTCGGAAACCCTGTCCATGCTCGGCAAGCATCTTCAAACCGGGGCGGATCGCCAACGCCTGCTGCATCGCCGGGAGAGACTTCTGCGGCGCTTCTCATCCTCCTGAGTCCCCCGAAAGTAATTCCCGGTTCCATCTGAGGCCGATCCCGGGTAATCTGTCTTATACAAATTAAAATTTCTGGAGATATTGGCCAATCCGCCGATATATCCATTTGTAATAAAATACCTCTTTACCTATATTTGCGCACCTTGAACACGAAGTAGCCGAACAGACACAAAGGAGTTCTGAAATGGGAAAAAAAAGGGTCGGGATTTTAACCGGCGGCGGCGATTGCCCGGGATTAAACGCAGTCATTCGCGGGGTAACCAAGACGGCCATCGGCAAATACGGAATGGAAGTGATCGGGTTTTATGACGGCTTCGAGGGCTTGATCGAAGGGCGTTTTACCATTTTGCGCCAGGAATCGGTCTCGGGCATCCTTACCCAGGGCGGCACGATTCTGGGCACCAGCAACAAGGCCAATCCCTTTGCGCACATCATCGGGGAAGGGGAGAACCGCCACGTGGTAGACAAATCCGATCAATGTATGGAACTTTACCAGGACCTGGGCCTGGACGCCCTGATCTGCGTGGGCGGCGACGGCACCATGAGCATCGGCGGGCAGTTGAGCGAGAAAGGGGCCAGTATTGTCGGCGTCCCCAAAACCATTGATAAGGACCTCATGGAAACCGACATCACTTTCGGGTTTGATTCGGCGCGGTATACCGCCACGGAGGCCATCGACAAACTGCACACCACCGCCCAGTCGCACCACCGGGTGCTCTTTGTGGAGGTGATGGGCCGTAACGCGGGATGGCTGGCCCTGGAGTCCGGCATTGCCGGCGGGGGAGATGTGATCCTGCTGCCGGAAATCCCCTATGAAATTGAAGAAGTTGTCTCCGAGGTGCGCCGGCGAAGCCGTTTCGGAAAACGGTTCAGCATCGTGGTGGTTTCGGAAGGATGCCGTCCCAAAGGCGGGGAACAGGTCTACCAGAAGATTGTGGAAGACAGCCCCGATCCGATCCGGCTGGGGGGGATCAGCCATATTATTGCCAATCAGATCGAGCAGGAAACCGGTATCGAGTGCCGGGTGGCGGTGCTGGGCCACCTGCAGCGCGGCGGTACGCCCACGCCGTTCGACCGGCTCTTAGCCACCCAGTTCTCGGTAAAAGCGATGGAGATGGTGGTCGAGGGCGTGTTCAACCACATGGTGGCCATCCAGGGAAATAAGCTGGTACCGGTTCCCATCGAAAAGGTGATGAACAAGCAGCGCACCGTGCCGCTGGATTCGCATTATATTAAAGCGGCCCGCGCGGTCGGGGCCAGCTTCGGCGCCAAAATCGATTGACCGGCCTGCTTCATCAGCGGTGTGTCAGCCAACCCCGTTTCCGGCGGGAAAGGTCTCTCTTCTCCCGCGGGAA
>JAJRYW010000547.1 GCA_024275555.1 Calditrichota bacterium
AATAAATTCAACTCTGCGATTTTTGCGGCGAGCCTCCCGGCTCCGTTCATTGACTAACGGCCGTGATTCGCCATAACCCACGGCCTTTAACCGTTGCGGTGAAACACCGGAGCGGATCAGGTATTCCCGAACTCCTTCGGCCCGTTGCCGGCTTAGCTGCAAGTTGTATGCCGCCTCTCCGCGGTCGTCGGTATGCCCGGCAATTTCGACGGTCACATCCGGGTAGGTTTTCAGCAATTCGGCAATCTGCTCTAAAAGCGGGTAACTGCCGGAGTCCAGCTCGGATTTGTTCGGCAGGAACTCCACCCGTTTTCCGTAGAGTAAGCTGTCCAGGTTCTCCTGCACCACGGCGGGCTTGGGAGGCGGCAAGTAGCGAAGGTCGATCTTTTCTATGACCAGGCCGGGCAGACCCTGCAACTGCGCCGTAACCTGCCGGGCGTGCAGCGAGTCTTTGACAATCCCCTTCACCGAAGCGCGCCGGCCGTTCAGGGTCAGGTAAAAAGAGTCTTCCGGAAACTGATCGAACACCTGCTGAATATTCCGGGCAAGATTCGCCTGGATCCGGGGCGCTTTGACCGTGGAGCAAATCACCCCCAGGATCAAAAAAGCCAAGATTCCGAAAAATTTAATCGCCGTCGTGTTCATATCAATTTATCCGCCGGTATTCTGAGTGATTTAGCTCACCTTTATTTTGCAGATGCGGGATAAGCCCCAGGGATCGTTTACAGCATCCCGTACTTTTCCAGCCGGTAGCGAAAAGTGTCGCGGGACATCCGGAGCAATTTGGCCGCCCGGGACTGGTTCCCTTTGGCCTGATCCAGCGCCGCCTGCAAAATCTTCCGTTCCAGTTCTTCAAAAGGATAACCGCCCGGGGGAAACTGGAAATCATCCAGCGGTGAAAGTGGTTTTGTATCCGGCTTACCCGCACCCAATTGCAGCACTTCCGGTTCGATGTATTCACCGTCAGTAAAAATCATGGCCCGTTCGATGACATTGCGCAGCTCCCGCACGTTGCCCGGCCAATGATAGCCCAGCAACTGTTCTGCCCCAGCTTTGCTGATTCCTTTCACTTTCTTTTTAAAATCCACATTGAACGACTGCACAAAATGTTCGGCCAGGAGCAGGATGTCCTCCCCCAGGCGGCGCAGGGCGGGCAGTTCCAGATGAACCACATTAAGCCGGTAGAAGAGGTCTTCCCGGAATTGCCCTTCGGTTACCATCTCGGCCAGGTTGCGGTTGGCGGCGGCAATCAGCCGTAAATCCACGCAGGTTTCCCGGGTGCTGCCCAGCCGCCGGAAGCGCTTGTTTTCCAGGAAGGAGAGCAATTTGGCCTGCAAAGTCAGGGGCATCTCGCCAATCTCATCTAAAAAAAGCGTTCCGCCGTCGGCAATTTCCAGCAGCCCTTCTTTGCTGGCCAGGGCGTTGGTAAAGGCCCCTTTTTCGTAACCGAACAATTCCGACTCCAGCAGCGTCTCGGGAATCGCGGCGCAATTGATTTCCACGAAGGGGGCCTCCTTGCCCTGGGAGGTGTGGTGAATCACCCGGGCGATCATGCTTTTGCCAACGCCGCTCTCCCCCTGGAGCAAAATCGTCGCCGAGGGAATCCGGGAGATTTTCCGGATCAGCTCGCGCACTTTTTGAATGGGCCCGGAGTTCCTCAGGATGGAAACGGTCAGATCATCGCTGCGGGCCCGCAGCATTCCTTCCAGCAGGCGGATTTCGTTTTTCTGCTGTTGGATTTGCTGCCGGTAGCGGGCCTTTTCACTGACGTTCTCCACCAGGCATAAAAGCGGGTGCGGCAGCGGGCCGGGCAGTAAAGAGATGGTAAAGTATTCCGGCCCGGCGTCATCCCGGTTCCGTTGTACATCTTCCAGGGAGAAATAATCCAAATTGCCCCGGGCAATCTGTTGCAGCGTTTCTTCCAGGCCGACCGCCTCGGGGTAGAGCGCGGTAATATTTTTCCCCTCCGCATCGGCGCTTATCACGGCAAATTGCCGAAACAGCGAGTTGTGCTGGCGCACGGTAAAATCCGCATCGAGAAAGGCGTATCCCCGGGACATGTGGGTAAGAAGAATCTGTAAGTAGGTCGTATTCATGTCAACTTAACCTACAATTAAGCGGCCAAGTTTGCTGAAACACGCTTCCACATTGCGTCCCTCTTTAGCGCTGCTGAGCACATACGGCGCCTCGAGCGACTTGGCAATTGTTTGCAGCCGGGCAATGGCTTCCGCGCCGTCGCCGACCAGGTCAATTTTATTTCCGGCAAAGACCAGCGGCGCGTCCGGGCATACCTTGCGGAATGCTTTGGCAATTTCCGGCAACGCGGCGATGCTCTCCGGGCGGGAGAGATCGCCAATCACCAATGCGCCCGAAGCGCCGGTAAAATAGTTCGTTATTTGGGGGGAGTCCTCTTCGAAGCCTTCGATATCCCAAATGAGCAGGGTTAACTGCTGCAATTGCCCCGGGGCGGTTTCCACCGGCGGAAGCATTTTTTGCGACACGCGCACGCCAATGGTGGAAAGGTAGCTCTCATCGAAAACGCCTTCCACAAAGCGGCGGGTCAGGCTGGTTTTACCCACCCCGAACTTGCCCAACATGCACACTTTTTTCTGCAATTTATGATTCGTCATAATTGGCGAAGTGCACCTTTTTAAGTAATTCCCGTATGGGCGCATCGATGCCTTTCAGCGCCGAGTTGTCGCCGGAATAACTGCGCAGTTTCTGATGGAATTTTTTGTGAATGCGGTGATGGCAGGCTTGCAGTTGTTCGTCGAAACCCGGTGCGGGAACGCCGCTGTAGATGGCGGCCAGGTAGGTATAGCGCCCGGAGTCGATGCGGATGGTGCGGTCGCTGTGTTCAATCTCGCGCAACTCCCCCTGGCTGCCCCGGGCAAAAGAGGTTTCCACAAAAGACTTGATGGCGGTGAGCATTCCGCCAATCACCCGGGCTTCGCTGTCAATGTCGCCCTGCTCGTCCCGGCTGGCGTAGGCAATCAGCAATCCCGACTCCCTGGAGATCAGGAAAACCTGCTGCAAATCAAACGGCGCCGCGCCGGCCAGAATCAGCTCCCCGGCGTCCATCCGGAACACTTTGGCCTTGATGCGGGTTTTCCAGAGATTAAAATCGAAGGTCTTGTTCAGACTTTGGTTAATTTGGGCGGTCAGCCTTTTCATGGCCTCGGCGACCGCCCTGGTCACCATCCGCCCCACCACCGGGTAGAGCGCATCGACCACATCATCGCGGGCTTCGGAGACCTGGCGCTTGATGGCCTCGCTCATCACCGGGGCCAGCGAGCGGGCCATCTCGTCCTTGGAGTTGGCGATTTTGTAATCCAGGATATCCGTAATCACCGGCTCCAGGGTTTTAATCAACCGGTCTTTTTGGTTGATCTGTTCCCGGAGTCCTTCCAACTCCTGCTCCAGCACCCGGATCCGCTGCTGATCATCGGTCAGCAAAATTTCTTTGAGCTGCGCCAGCGGATCGGGAGCGGTTTTGTCGGATTTAAACTCAGTCATTTTCAGCGGTTTGATTGGTTTCGTTCAAGGTATCGGTCTCCTCTGCCTGGCGCAGCCGCCGGGCCATCTCTTCCAGGTAGTCGGCCAACTGCTGCCGGCCGGCGCTAGCGTCGCCGATTTGTTCCATCTGCTGCTCAAGTCTACCGGACGTTTCCTCGAGCTGGGCGCGAAGACGCTCATTATCCTGCTTCAGTTCCTTGTGCATGGCCAGGCGGGCCTGTTCGCTCTCTTTCCGAAAATCCTCGAGTGAGTTTTTCAGGCTGTCCAACGCTTTTTGGATATCGGTGTTCATGGTTTGCACGGTTTTTTCCAACTCCCCGAATTTTCGCTCATATTCCGCCATTTGCGGCCCAAAAATAAGATCGCGGATCTGGTCAATATTATTGGCGGCCTGGTTGGTGTCCTTGCTCATGTTAACCTCTTTCTCTGGGATTAAAACAGTTCAGCAAATTTATTGGCCCCTTTCGGGGTTTCAATCGACTCCCGGCCGGGATTGTCGATTTACTCTGTCGAAGACAGCTTACTTTCGCACCGAAGTGTGCGAAAGCACTTAGGCGCTTAGAGCGCGTACATCGACAATTTTTTGTCGATTTA
>JAJRYW010000548.1 GCA_024275555.1 Calditrichota bacterium
AACCGGTTATAATTAATGGAACCGGATCCACTCAATTTGTTTTATCATCGGAAACAGCTGTTTTAACGGCTGCTCATTCTCACTTTTCCGGTGTCAATATTTATGCGAACAACCCCTCTGCCGGAAGTATGCCTACTCAAACATGTACGATTGACAGCAGTTCGATCCGTGACTGCCAGATGGCGCTTTCTCTTTATAAATGTGCTTTGGAGTTGAGTAACACCGAGATAATCAACTCAAATATAGCGGTTAGTGCGAACCTTTCCGCAGGGAACATATCTAATTGTATTATTCAGAATGGGGATAAGGGGGTGTATTTAAACCATTCAGCCATAGACCTAAAAAACAATCTAATCAATCAAAATAATTACTATGGCCTCTATCTTGTTTTCTCTGATGATGTGGTTTTGGAGAATAACACGATTGAATATAATGGCCTTTCTCAGAATGTTCTGATTCCCTGGTTACAACGTGCGGGGGTGGTGCTTTATGCCAGTTCACCACAATTAGTACAAAATATTATTCGTTACAATAATGGAAACGGTATAATTTCATTTGCATCAAGTTATCCTCTTTTAAATGAAAAAGTCGGGGCACAAAACAGTATCCAGGATAATGGTAAACCGCCTATAGAATCTACATACTTGTATGAGGAGGCTGAACTTTATACTTATAACGAATCCTGGCCGATTATGGATTATGGACATAATGACGTGTTGGATACTCGAGATAATATTTCGATTCTTTTATATTGTGTGAGCAATCCGCCAGACCTTATCTACAATGTAAAAGGCAATTTTTGGGGATATAACCATGGGGATTTACCTGCTCGTATGTATCCCAACGGTCAGTTCGATTATGAACCATATGATGAAGACCCTAATAATCCGGTTACAAATCCTGGCGAGAGCGGACCACAAATGCTGCTCTCCAATGGCTTACAAGCAGAGCAGGATGATAATTTCGCGGCAGCGGAACAACATTATATCAATTTAATCAGCCAATTTCCAACATCTCAACAAGCCCAAATTGCCTTACTACGCCGTTTTATTATCCGGCAGAATCTTCCGTATACCTACGGTGACCTTTTTACGGAATACTGGCAGATTTGTCAAGACAGTAATAAAGTAGCATTGCATTCCAACGCTTACCGCTATATGTATCAATGCCGTATTAAAACCGGTGAACTTCAAATTGCTTACAGCGGCTATGAGAATAAACTCTCTCAGGCAACCTCTTTAGTCGACTCAGTTTATGCCCTAATAGAGATGATTTCAACGGTTGAATTAAATAATGAGAATAGACAAGGTTTTTTAGGTAAAGGGAAAAATGAACAGCAACCAAGTCATGCTTCAACGGAGGTCCTTTTAAACAATTTAATTCAGGGAAGCGATGAAGTTAATACTATCGAAAAACCATCTCAATTTGCTTTATTTCAAAATTATCCAAATCCTTTTAATCCACAAACAACCATTCGTTATAAATTGCCTGAACCAAGCCGGGTGAGATTGGAAATTTTTAATGTTCTTGGTCAACACGTATTTACAGCGGTGGAGAAACAACAGGAAGCCGGCTATCACGTGTTCCATTGGGATGGTAAAATCAAATCGGGTGAGAAGGTTACAAGCGGAATCTATCTTTATCGGTTACAAGCCAAAAGTATTACGAGCCGTTATCCCAATTTTATCAAAACACGGAAAATGTTGCTCATTCGTTGAGCGGGTTTAAAATGAAAGGGTTTGTGTTTGCAAAGCTATTTAATTTGACTAGTGTTTCATGCCATTTGTTCTTGTCTGTAGCATGTTCCCCCTTTGGGAATGCATCGACTGTGTCGATGCAGCATCAACGCAGTTGATGCATTCCAAAACAAACAATAGAATCGGAAGCAACACGAGACCAACAAAAACAATCGTCATACAGCACTAGTCTCCCGGTAAACCACCCCACGTTCTTTCAACCCTTCCAGCAGATAGTGCACGCACGCCGGTTTTTGCCCGATGGCTTCCGGTGCGGAAACGCCTTTCTGGTCAAATTTGCCTTCCAGCAGCATCCGCGCGACAACGGTGGCGGTGTAGCCGGTGGTGCGGGCCATAGAGTGCACCCCGGTTGCCCGATCATAACGGTCGTATAAATCATAACTAATCTGCAACCGTTTGCCGTCCTTTTTGCCGGTTGCCTGGATTTTCATCACGGTTATGTCTTCTTCGCCGGGATTCAGTTTCCATTTGTCGAAGAGCAGTTTCGCGGTCAGGTCAATCGGGCGGATGGCAACGCCGTTGATGTTTAGCTCGGTTTGATCAAAAAAACCGGTTTCGCGGAAGACTTCCATCAGCTCGCAGTGGCCGGGGTAGCGGAGAGTTTTTTCCTTCATGGTGTGGGCCGGGATGGTTTCTAAAAGTGTGCGGAGCCCGTCACTATTAAAGGCCTCCAGCGTGCCGATTCCCGGGAAATTGAGGTATTCCCGTTCACTCAACGCCGGTTTTACCACGATCTGCCCGTGTTCTTTCAGCCTGGCCGGACGGGTGTACTCTTCAATCACATCAATGGGGGAGAAGACCGCTTTGTACTGGTAAGGCCACTGGCGCTCCACCGGCAAGCCGCCGACATAGATCAGTACTTCCTCGACCTCATCCATCTGGCTGGCAGCGTATGCTGAGAGTACGTGGCTCATCCCCGGCGCAACGCCGCAATCGACAATGGCAGTAACTCCCTTTTCCTTTGCCAGCGCGTCCAGTTGAAAGGGGTCTTCCGGGAAAAAGGCAATGTCGACCACATTCTTGCCCGCTTCGATAATCGTTTTTAAGGTTTGGAAACCCAGGAACCCGGGCATGGCGTTGATGACCAGATCGCAGGGCTGTATTAATTTCCGTACCGCGGCAGTATCGGACAAATCCGCTGTTTGGGTGCGTACGGCCGCTTTTTTCTGTAATCGTTGTGAGGCGGCGGAATCCCGGTCGCCGACCCATATTTGAAACGTGTCATCTTTGGCCAGATCGACAGCCATGGCGCTGCCAACCAATCCGGCCCCTAATACGGCAATCTTCATCTTCTCCTCCTGAACGGTATTATTGGCTTCTAAATCAAGCGGCCCAATTTAGGGGAAAGGGGCCTGGGGAGCAATAAAAGTTCTTTAAAAATTAGAAAATTTTAACGTGAAATTGCTCCGGTTGCTCCGTATTATTTCAGAGTAAATCGGAAAACGTCTAAATGAGAAACGGAAAGGTATTAACGATGGAGAAACTCACTGACAAGTGGTGGAAAAAACTAATTTTGGCTTTTGTCGCATTTTTTATATTGATCCAACTGGTTCCCTATGGGCGGGATCACCAGAACCCCCCGGTGGTGCAGGAACCGAATTGGGATCGGCCGGAAACCCGCCAACTGGTGCAGCAGGCCTGCTTTGATTGCCACAGCAATGAAGTCGAATGGCCCTGGTATAGCTATGTGGCCCCGGCTTCCTGGCTGGTGCAGTATGATGTGGAAGAGGGCCGGGACGAACTGAATTTTTCCGACTGGGGCAAAGATCGCCACGGCGAAAAATTTAAAGAACTCAAAGAGGTGCTGGAAGAAGGTGAGATGCCGCTTAAGCCTTATGTCCTGCTCCACCCGGAAGCCAATCTCTCGGATGCGCAACGGCAACAGTTGCTCGACGGCCTGGCAGCCACCATTCAAGCTACCTCTGGCAGTAAAAACTCCGGAGGCGAAGAGGACGATCACGACCATGATCACGATGAGGATGACGACTGAGTTTGTTCTGGACCGGAGGCAGGCTCCTTCCCATTTGCGGCAGGAGTCTGCCCCCGGGAAGCGGCTGTGTTCGGTCTGACGCTGAACACCGCAGATATTAACGATTTATTCTTACCAGGCAAGCCGCGCTTAGCTTTGTAGATGTAAATATTTCTCTCCTTTTCAATTAATTAATTACTTTCATTTTTTAGTCTAATTTGGTACTATCTCCCCGTTCCCGGAACTTTCTGCAAATCCGGGGGAATGGCGGCGGGCAATATACCCGGCTCGCCGGTTTTTATCTTGGTAATTGATGGAGGATCAACATGAGCATATTGCAAAATCTTTTTGCCCGGTCGCCCTTTTCTCCGTTGCAAACTCACATGGAAAAAGTGGCCGAATGTGTCGAGAAGCTTAACGATCTATACCAGGCGCATCTCGATTCCGATTTCAAGCGGTTGAAAAAAATCGCCCAGGAAATCTCGGAGTTGGAGCACAGCGCAGATATCACCAAAAACGAAATCCGCAGTAACCTTCCCAAGGGGCTTTTCCTGGCCGTCAATCGGGCGGACCTGTTAGAAATTCTCTCCATACAAGATACTATTGCCGACCGCGCCGAGGATTTGGGCGTTATTGTGACGCTGAAAGAGTTGGAGCCGCTCGAGGCGGTACGAGTCGAACTAAAACAATTTCTGGACATGAATATTGCGGCGGTTCGTCATGCCCACAATATTATCCGGGAGATGGATGAGTTGCTGCAGAGCGCCTTTAGCGGAAGAGAGGCCGAAAAAGTGCGCAAGATGGTCGAGACGGCTGCGCTGATGGAGCACGAAGCGGATGTCGCCCAGCGCGAATTGCTGCGCAAACTGCTGGTGATGGAAGATGTTCTTCCCTATACCAGCTTCTTCCTGTGGGTCAACGCCCTGGAAATTGTGGCTTCCCTGGGAAACCTGGCCGAGAAGCTGGCTTACCGGGTGCTGATGCTGCTGGAACTGAACAATAAATGATATGGAAACGAATGCAGAAAATCGGCTGATGAGGAGATAGGTTATGGAAATCGAAACGATCATCCTGGTGATTGCCCTGGCCAGCGGTTTTTATATGGCCTGGAGTATTGGCGCAAATGATGTCGCCAACGCCATGGGTACTTCGGTTGGTTCCGGCGCTTTAACCGTCAAACAAGCAGTGATTTTAGCGGCATTTCTGGAGTTTGCCGGCGCTTTTTTTGTGGGAACCCACGTTTCGGAAACGATTCGCAAAGGAATTATCAACCCGGAAATCTTTACCGGGCATGAAATGGACCTGGTCTTTGGGATGATGGGGGCCTTGTTAGCCGCGGGAATGTGGCTGCAAATTGCTTCCTATTTCGGATGGCCGGTGTCTACCACCCATTCCATTGTCGGGGCGGTGCTCGGATTCGGGGTCATGTACGGCGGGCTGGCTGTTGCCGATTGGGCCAAGGTCGCCTCGATTGTTTCCAGTTGGATCGTTTCTCCATTGCTGGCCGGAAGCATCGCTTTTGTTCTTTTTTCAACCATCCGTCGAATTATTTATTACAGCGATAACCCGGTGGGGAAAGCCAAGCAGGTGACGCCCTACCTGGTCTTTTTCGTGTTCCTGGTGCTTACCTTAACGCTGGTGTTTAAAGGGCTAAAAAACTTAAAGCTGAATATGGAATTTCCCCAGGCCTTTGCCATTGCCGTTGTTGTCGGACTCATTGCTTCGCTTGTAAGCTACTTCCTGGTCAAACGGATTCGCATTGTGCGCGTCTCGGAGCGGAGCTTAGTGCGTCAGCCGGTGACGGTGTCCAACCAGATTGCCAAAGCTTTGCAGCATCTGGAAAAAGCCTCCCGGAAAGCCTTTGGCGAGACGAAAGTGCGTATCGAGCATATCAAACAGAACCTGGCCGATATTGAAAAAGAGGCCGAGTACGGCACCACCATCGAGCGGGGAAGTTCGGAATATAACACGGTTGAGCGCATATTCGTATACCTGCAGATCCTCAGCGCAGCCTTTGTGGCTTTTGCCCACGGCGCCAACGATGTCGCCAATGCGGTCGGACCGTTGGCAGCGGTTATCTCGCTGTTAAAAACCGGGGTGGTGGCGATGAAATCGGAGGTGCCGCTCTGGGTGCTGGGATTAGGCGGGGTCGGTATTGTTATCGGCCTGGCTACCTGGGGCTGGCGGGTGATGCTTACCATTGGCAAAAAAATCACCGAACTGACCCCGACGCGAGGTTTTTGCGCCGAATTCTCCGCAGCTATTACCATTGTGGTCGCATCCAAAATGGGCCTCCCGATCAGCACCACCCACACACTGGTGGGCGGGGTGCTGGGAGTTGGTTTGGCTCGCGGTATCGGTGCGCTGAACTTGCGGGTTGTGGGCAATATCGTCATCTCCTGGATCATCACCATTCCCGCCGGTGCGCTCGGCGCCATATTTTTCTACTATGTTCTCAAAACTATTTTTGGATAATTTATTGTCCTGGCGATGCTGTTTGCCGGCATCGCCAGCTTGTATTTCTCGCGCTGTCTGCCTGATGCAAACCTAAGTCTGATCGACATACCCCTGTTAGCAAATCCGTTACAAACTATGGTGAGGTTTTATTTCCCGGAAAGCCGATGCGTTTTCAGCCATTCCCGGGCTAATTGGTGGGCGGGAATATGTTCCACATCGTGGCGGTAATTCATTTCGGTAATATCATCGGCGCTGATCCGCCCTGCTAAGCGGGTGAGCACTGCCCGGATTTGCGGAAAGCGCTTCAGAGTCTCCCGGCGATACACCGGGGCCGGTGTGTAAACCGGGAAGTAGCGGAGATCATCTTCCAGCCGGACTAAATCAAATCCGCGAATTCTTCCATCGGTGCTGTATCCGATGGCGGCGTCGATGCTGCCCTGCTGCAAAGTCTGGTAGACCAGCCCGGCGTCCATCTGGTGGATGGTTAATGGCGACGCTTTCGTGATGCCATAGGCGGAGAGCAGGCCGGGCAACCCGTCCGGGCGGGCGGCGAATTCCGGATCGCTCCCCAGGCTGAGGGAGCTTCCCGATTTCAGGTAAGCGGTCAACTGGGAGATGGTCTGCAATTGCAGGGAGTCCGCCAGTTCCCGGCGCATCAGCACCGTGTAGGTGTTGTTGATGCCGCTCCAGGGCGGCAGCCAGATTAAGCCATGCTCCAGCGAGTCCCATGCGGCTATCGCGCTAAACCCGCGGTTCATGTTGCGCAAGACCGCCGGGCGGTTTTCTTTTTTGAAATTTACCAGCGCCGTGCCGGTGTACTCGATGTAGCTGTCCAGTTCTCCGCTGAGCAGCGCCTGGCGCACAATCAGGGTGGGGCCGGTTTCCAGGCGGTCTTCTACCGGGACTCCTGCCGCCCGGAGCGCATACAATTGCAGATAGCCCAGGATCGCTCCCTCGGTGTCAATCTTGGAACCGATTACTACCACGCCGGCAGGGTTGCCCTGGCAACTATAGAACCCGATCAGGCCGGCGAGAAGAAAAAGAATTATCCGAAGTATTTTCCTCATAGTTAATTTGATTCCCGGGGGTGAATATGGGCGAACCAATGTTTTTCTATCCGGTGGAGCAGGAAATCCAGCAGCAGGGCCAGCAGGGCTGTCGGAATCGCGCCGGCCAGCAGTAAAGTGAAATTGGCGGCGGCAATCCCCTGGAAGATCAGCACGCCCAGGCACTCTGCGCCAATCGCCGCTGCCAATGCCGCCGTTCCGACATTGATGACCACGGCGGTGCGCACCCCGGCAAAGATCACCGGGGCGGCCAGGGGCAACTCAATTTTGCGCAGGATTGCCCCGGCTCCCATGCCCATCCCGGCAGCAGAGCGCCGCACCGGGGCGGGAACCGCCGCCAGGCCGCTCACGGTGTTCTGCAGCACCGGTAAAATCGAATAAAGAAAAAGGGCGGTAATTGCCGGCTGCCAGCCAACGCCCCGGCCCAGGTAGGCAAACAGGGCGCTGGCCAAACCGATTACCGCCAGGCTGGGGATGGTCTGGAGTATGTTGGCCAGGTTGAGAAAGACGGGAATGTGTTTCCGGTTTTTGGGGCGGCTCAGCCACACTCCCGTGGGAATCGAGAGGGCGGTGGCCAGCCCGGCGCTGAAAAGCACCAAGCCCAGGTGCTTAGCGGTTAGCACAAGCAGCCGGAGCGGATGAGATTGAATATAGTCGAGCAACTCCATTTTAGAACGAGAAGGTAACCGGGCCGCGTTTTTCCGGAAATTTGGCGGTTACCTTGTCGTAAAACTCGCGGATTTTACGCAGGGCTTCCTCGCGGTCTTCATTCGGAAAGATGACCGGGCCGATTCCGGTGACTTTACGTTTGTAGTCCAGGTAGGCGCAGACAATGGGAACTTCCGCTTCTTTAGCGATGCGATAGAATCCGCTTTTCCAGCGCTCCACCTTTTTGCGGGTGCCTTCCGGGGTGACCACCAGCATAAACTCGCTGCGTTCCCGGAACACCTCCACCACCTGGTCGACAATGTTTTCCGTCTTATTACGATTAACCGGAATCCCCCCCAGGCGTTTGAGCAGTCCTCCGATGGGCCAGCGGAATAAAGTATGTTTCCCAATCCAATAGGCCTTCATGCGGAAGATAAACGAGGCCATCAGCCCCACCGGAAGATCCCAGTTGGAAGTGTGGTGGGCCACAATAACCACCGACTTGGGCAAGTCCGGAAATTCTCCTTCGGTTTTCCACCCGCTTAATTTATAAGCAATTTTTCCGATCCAGTAAAAGATGTTGTTTCTGCGGATGCGCTTTATCGAGGCCTTCGGATTAGTCATTGCCGGAACTCCTGAATTTGATCTGTTTTTCCCATTTTTTTGGATGATATCCACAGCAAGAGGATACACATAACAACATAATTTACGATGAAAATTCGCAGAGCAAAATAAATCTTTTGCGGATGATTGATAATTTGCCGGGCCTGAGCAGGGAAAATAACAGGCGGGTAAAAACCGGTGTATTAATGAGGGGCTACTCTCCAAACCAATAAAACAACGCCCCGGCGGCAAACAAGCCTCCCCAAAGGAACGGATTTGCCTGCTGCACCAGCGCCAGAACGCCGCCGACCACGCAGGCGCCGGCCATCAAACTGCTGCGTAAACCGGCGAGCGGATTGGATGATCCGCCTTCATTGACCGTTTGGTCGACAAAACGGGAGCTGTCCGAGAGCAGTTGCGGAAGCTGTACCGCTACATCGATCAGGGCGGGCAGGCCGCGCATAAACTCATTCCAGAGACTTTCCGGGCTATAGTGTTTCCAAAAAATTTTCATAATGTGTTTCCGGGAAAGCTCCGGCACATTCATATGGGGGTCCAGATGTTTGCCCACTCCTTCGAAAGTGACTAAGGCTTTGACCATCAGGGTCATTTCTACCGGGAAGGAGACCCGGTACTGGTTGCCGATTGCCAGAGATTCCATGATCAGCTTGGCCAGGCTGTAGTTGCCGAAACTGGCATGGAGCAGGTAGCGCCGCAATAGTTCTGCAACCGCACGTTTAAAGCCGGCCGGGTCGCCCCCGGGCTGCACCCGGGCCATGGAGAGCAGGTGCCGGGCGGTGCTCTCTACATCGCCGTTTACCAGGGCGTAAAAATAGTAGAGCATGGGCCGTTTGATGCGCTCTTCAAAACGGCCGGCAATACCCAGGTCGATAAATCCCACCCGCGGCCCGGGCAGGATGATCAAATTGCCGGCGTGCAGATCGGCGTGGAAAAAGCCGTCCTGGTAGAGCATCTTGATGATGGCAAAGGTACCCAGGTCAATAATCTTGTTGCGCTGGGCTTTGCTCATTTTAAGCACCCTGGGATCGTTGGGTTTGATCCCTTTCAGATATTGCATACATAGTACATCGCGGGTGCTCAGCTCCCGGTAAATTTTGGGAAAAACGATATCCGGTTCATCGGCAAAGTTGGCGGCAAACAGTTCCGCGTTGTCGGCCTCGTAGGTCAGATCAATTTCCCGCTCCGTATAGCGGCAGAACTCATTAATCAAATTTTTGGGATGATAATTCGGGATGATCCATTCCAGCAGTACGGCCAGCATCCGCAATAATTTGAGATCGGATAAAATCGCTTCGCGTATCCCCGGCTTGATCACCTTGACAACCACCGGTTTCCCTTTCTGGGTTACGGCAATATGCGCCTGACCGATCGAGGCGGAGCCAATCGGTTTCTTTTCAAAATCAAGGAAAAAGGTTTCCAGGGGGGCGCCCAGGTTTTTCTCTATAATCTCTTTAATGATCTCGAAAGGAACTTCGGGCAGATTATCCAAAAGCTGTTTAAGTTCATCGGTAATTTCTTTAGGAAGCACATCTTCCCGGATGGCCATGATCTGGCCAAACTTGACATAGGTGGGGCCAAGTAATTCCAGGCGTCGGCGCAAGTGAACTTTGAAGGGCTGTTTGCGGAGTTCGCGGCGAATAAAAAACCGCACAAAAAAGGCTACCAGGCGCGCCAGCACAAAACGGGGTTTCCAGCGCAGATAGGGAGGAAGGTTGGCAACCTTGCTTACCCAGGCGCCCAGCCAGAGACCCAGCGCATGCCGGTAGAGAAGGAAAATACGAATCGGAACACCTTTATAAGCCGCCAGGGTATTTTTTGCCACTGTTTGTTAGCTCCTTTTAAGTTCACCGTTTCTTGCGGTCCTGATTTCGCCTGCGACTACCGAACATCCTTTTGACCACCCAAGTTTATTAAAAAAAACGCAGTAGTAAAAGCCGATCCGGAAAAAGGTTGCCGGTTTTCAGAGATCACTGTATAAAAAGAGGAAGCAGCCACGTCATGTAACTGCTTCCACTCCCATGTCTCTCGATCATGGAGGTCTGCTATGAGGGGCAATTTAGGCTTTCGGCCGGGTCGTCTTGACCGTGGTTTTGCCGGTTGTATCCAGCTTCTTGGCCAGAATCTCCACGTTCGCAGCTAGCTTGTCCACTTTCTCGCTTAACTGACGAACTTCCGCATGAGAAGAAATGCCCATGGTTTCCAAAGCCAAATTGACTTTTTCTTCCACGAATTTCGACACATCGTCAAGGGTGGAGATGGAACTTACTTTATCTTTGGCTTTCTTTTCCAGGGCTTCGCCTTTGGCTTCCAGTTCTTTCCCTTTTTCCAGGAACTTGTTGAACAGCTTGGCGCCTTCTTCTTCCACTGTGGAGAAAATGCCTAATCCGGCCAGCCAAATTTCACGAGCTTTGTCAGTCACTTCACCTTGAATCTTTTCAGGCGTAATCATTTTAGTACTCCTTGTTTTGTGTGTTGAGTTGCTTGCTTGCACTTACTTGCTTTTTTCGTCCAATTTTTTTGCCAGGGCTTCCACCGTCTTGGTAAGCTGATCCACTTTTTCGGTCAATTCTTTTACTTCACTGTGGGAGGAAACTCCCAGGGTTTGGAAGGCCTGGTTCACTTTTTCTTCCAAAAATTTGGTGATATCATCCACAGCGCCGATCGATTCTACTTTGGCCTTGGCTTTTTCCTGGAGCTTGGCGCCCCGGTCTTCCAGCTCTTTTCCTTTTTCGACAAACTTGTTGAAAAGCCGGGTGCCTTCTTCCTCGATGGTCGAAAAAATGCCCAGTCCCGCCAGCCAGATTTCGCGGGCCTTGTCGGTGATAACTTCCTGAGATTCTTTCTGTTGATTTGTTTGGGTCGTCATGATCAATCCTCCTTAAATTAGGTTTCTATTTTTTGGATTCTTTTGTTTGAGAAGAACCGCTGTTATCATCAAGCTGTAAGTCGCTGAGCCGGTTGATGATCGACTCCAGTGATTCGATCCGTTTTTTTAATTCGTCAATTTCTTTAGGCTCCGGCTTGTTGAACAGTTTTTGCAGCGACTCCGGAATCAATTGGTCAATTCCCTCTTTGACCTTGTGGATGCTGTCATCGATGACATGATTTCCCCAGCGCAACACATCATGAAGCATTTCCGTGGAAAGCGGGTTGCGCCCTTTTTTCCCTTCTTCAAAAATAACCTGGGTCAGAGTCTGCGCCGTGATGTCGTTCTCGGTATTTTTATCGATGATCCGCACATCAACGCCCTGGCGAACCAGGGTGGCAATCTCTTCCAGGGAAATGTACTTGCGCTCCTCGGTGTCGTAGAGCTTGCGATTTTCGTATCGTTTGATAATCCGCGCCATCTTTATACCTCATTTTTGATGCAAATATAACACGCTGCGTCACAGTTGTCAACCAAAAAATGACGCATTGCGTAATTTTTTGGTAAATTAATCGATGTGAGCGGGTGAAAAGTTCCCAATCAGGCAAGCTAATACACTGTTTAGAAAGGGTTTGAAGATCAAGGAGAAAATGGCGGGAAAATGTTGCGTTGCGTCAAAAAATTTTTAAAATACGGCTACATTCCTCCGAATACCCAGAACAATTGGGCCATCCCGGCGGCAAATCCCAGGGCGGCGCCCAGCAAAATCAGTTTCATCTCATCTTCCTGAAAGGCCGGGCGGAGCAGGTACTGAAACTCCTCCGAAGAGAGCTTGACCATGCGCTCGCGCATCAGCTCCTTTACCAGACGGGCCCGTTCCAGGGAAAATTCTTCGTCGTCAAAAGCGGCCGAGGTAAGCTTGATGACTTTCTCCGAAGCGGAATCTTTAATCTTCAGAAAATCCTCCATCCCCACCGTAAACTGTACCACCGGTTTGGCCAGCCCCACCGCGTCGTCAATAATCTCCCGGATATACTTGCGGATCACAATCTGGGTGTACTCCGACTTAGACCCGTAGAGCATGTTGTGGATGATATTGTGCACCGTGATGATCTCCCGGGCCACAATATCGCACCAGATTTCCGAGACTTCTTCCTGGCGTTTCAGGAATAGCCCTTGCAATACAAAGGGGCCTATTTTTTTAGGACGAAGCGGCTGGAAGATAATCCGCAGGGCAATCCAGTTGGTGGCGTAGCCGACGATCATTCCGAAAAGCGGCAGAATCCACCACTCCGGGTAATAATACCAGACCCCCATCTGCACCAGCCCAAACAGTAAGCCGAAGTAGATGCCGGAGCGCACGATAAAGCGGAATTCCACCTCGCCGCATTTCAGAAAAATTTTGTTGACAATCTCCCGTTCTTCCAAAAGCTGTTTGATGACCAGTTCTTTCAGGTCCACCATCTCGGTGATGTTCTGGCTGATGTCGTGGATCATCCGTTTGATGACCGAGGGCAGCTTGCTGCGCACCGTGGCATACAGGTAGGTTTTGACCATCTTGGGCATTAAGTCCCACAATTGGGGATTCTCTTCGTTCATCACCCATTCCACATAATCCTCCACCCGCGGCTCGATGGAATCCACCAGGTGCTTGGCAATCCGGTCCGGTTCCATGGTCTGGAAAACTTCCTCCAGGCTGCCTAATTTGGACAGGGTGGTGTCGACCGTGATGGCGCCCATCCTGGCCGCTTTAGCGGGCAGAATCCCCTGCCAGCCCAAAAAGGGCGGCCAGCCGATCGGCTTGATCGGGTAAAAGAGCATCTTAATGGCGATCCAGTTGGTCGACCAGCCCACAAAGGCCGCCACGATGGGGATACTGAGGTATTTCCAAAAATCCGGGTGAGTGAAGAATTCTTGCAACATTTGCGGCAAAGCCAACTCCGGTTATGTGGTTCCGTTCCGATTCCTGGCGGTCAATTAACCTCGAGGTTTATTTATTCTTATTCTTTGCAGCAGAAAAACCGCCTGATTGCCATTTGTTTCTAAATCTTAATCACAAGTTGAAAATTTGACGCTGAGAAACGCTGAAAGTTGTTTTAAAAACGAAAAGAGCCGATCCGCTTAAATCCTTATTCATCCCGGTTGTGAGAGGAAAACGATAAACCCGGGGAAAGCAATTAAAAGCATCAAAAATTCAGGATATATAAAAATGATCTCAGCGGAAATCTGCCCAATCAGCGGTATTCTGCGTCAAATTAAGTTCAACTCGTGATTCGCATTATAAATAATCTCTTTCCGGCACGATGGTAATTTCCGCGTCAATATTCTTTTCGGCAAAGACTTCCTGCAACTGCCGCACAATTTCCTCTTCGACTTTAGATTCGAGGTCCACAAAGAACGAGCCGAAACGGGCCGCCAGGGGCCCCCGGTGCGATCTGACAATCTCGCGCACATTTTTTATTTTAATGGTAATCATCTTAACCTGAATATTTCATTGCTGCTAAGTCTCTGGTAAAGCGATCCCCTTGGGAGAAGACACCAGGTTACACAAAACCCTTAAAAAAGTTGAACTTATTGAGAAGAACCGATCAAGAGTGGTAACTACTCAAGTATTATTGCCAATTACACATAATTCCCCTCACCCCGTCCTTCGCTTGCGCTTCGGTCGCCCCTCTCCCCGGGGGAGTGAGGGGGGCAACTGTTATATATACAGCCACTTAGGCTGTGAACAAACCGGTTTGTAGAAAAGTTCTTTTGCGGTTCTTCATAAATTAATCATCTTAAATCCGATCTGTCTCCATTTCCAGGGATTGACCTTGTTTGTTAGCGCTGCCCGGTTTGGGCGGTATTTTGCTCATGGCCCGCTCGGCCAGCGCCGTAATGGTCAGCGAGGGGTTGACGCCCGGGTTGGCGGAGATCATCGAGCCGTCGCAAATCCACATATTTTGGTAGCCGAAGACCCGGTTGTTTTTATCAATCACCCCTTCGTTGGCGTCTTTGCCCATCACCGCTCCGCCCAGGATGTGAGCGGTGGTGGGAATTCCGGCCACGGTCTCCGAGAGCAGGATCATCGGCTTTCCGTTGACAATCCTGGCGAAGCGCTCCGCCAAATCCTTGGCCTCCGGGATAAAGGAGGTCGGCGGCGAACCGGCTTCCAGCTTCGAGCCCATCCCAAGGAGCCCCTGCTTAAAACTCAAGGTGCTGTTGATGGTCTGCATAAACAGGAGAATTTGGGTTCTCCTCGACCAATCCCGTACAAAAAAGATGCGTAAATTTTGGATGGGATGACGCACCAGGTCAAACAATATTTTAAAAATACGCACCAGGGCGTTGTTGCCAAAGGCCAGGGGAGACATCAGCAAACGCCACACCCCCGACCCGGCCGGATAGCGCACCGGCTCCAGGTGAGAATTTTCATCGGTATGAAGAATAGAGCCGATGGCTACGCCTTTGGAAAAATCCTTTTCTTTGTCAAAGGTGGTCACGCAGATCAAACTTTCCGAATTGGTGCGAATGGCACAGCCCAGCTTGTCGGACAGGCGGGGCAGGGAAGAGCCTTTCAGTTTCAGCAACAGCTTCACGGTTCCCAGCACGCCCCCGGCAAAAACCACCCGCTTCGTAGTCAACTCGCCCCGTTTTTTGAAGTAGCGGGTGGAGCTGCGCCACTTAATCCGGTAGCCGGCGCCGCCGTCTTCTCCATCGAGGGGCAGCACGTCGTACACTTCGGATTCGGCCTGAATTTTTGCCCCGTGTTTTTGGGCCAGGTATAAATAGTTTTTATCCAGGGTGTTTTTAGCGTTATAGCGGCATCCCAACATGCAGCCGCCGCAAAAATTGCAGCCGCTCCGGGAAGGGCCTTCTCCGCCAAAATAAGGATCGGGCGTTTCCACGTTGGGTTTTCCGAAAAAGACGGCTACATCGGTGGGCTGGTAGTGGTCCGCCATGCCGATCTCCTCGGCCAACTGTTTTAGCGCCAGATCCCCGGCTTCCAGGCAGGGATTGCGGCTGGCGCCCAGCATCTTCAGGGCAATCCGGTAAAACGGTTTCAATTCGACTTCCCAATTGTTTAAATGCCGCCACTGCTCGGCATTAAAAAAGTTGGATTTGGGTGTTGCCAGGGTGTTGGCGTAAACCAGCGATCCGCCGCCGACTCCCACCCCGGAAAGCGCCGCCACATGCCGGAAAAAGGTCATCTTGAATAATCCGTGAAACTTGAGCGTCGGCAGCCATAGCCACCGTTTTACCTGCCAGTTGCTTTTGGGGAAGTCGTCGTTTTTCAACCATTTGCCTTTTTCGATTACAAGTACGGAATAGCCTTTTTCGGCCAGGCGCAGCGCCGACACCGCTCCGCCAAAACCGGAGCCGATAACTACAACGTCATAATCATGATGCGAAGAATCCATCACATAAAACTCCCGGATTAAAATTCATTTATAAATATTTTAAGATGAGCTTGATCAAACGTTGCACCGTGGGCGTATAGGGCGGATAGAGTAATTTCAGGGGGCTCCAGCGGTGATGTTTCAAAATGGCCCGTTCGTGAGAAAAGGCCCGGAAGCCGTAAAATCCATGAGAATTGCCCATCCCGCTATGGTTGACTCCCCCAAAAGGCAGGTTTACCTGGAGAAAATGGAGCAGCACCTCGTTGATACAAACGCCCCCGGAAGAGGTGTTGTTTAGAATATAGTCGATATTCTTTTTATCCCGGCTGAAGATATACAACGCCAGCGGTTTTTCCCCGGCGTTAATCAGATCGATGGCCTCCGGCAGCTTTTGGTAGGTGATGATGGGCAGGAGCGGCCCGAAGATCTCTTCTTTCATCACCGGGTGTTCCGGGGTAACGTTGCTGAGCACCGTGGGGGCAAAGTAGCGCTGGGCGTGATTGGAGACGCCGCCGATTTCCACCCGGGCGCCCTGTTCCACCGATTGCTTTAAAAGATCCTCCAAACGCTGATGATGCCGGAGGCTGATAATCCGGGCATAGTCCCGGGAGAGTTGAGGCTCCTTGCTGTATCGTTTTTCGATAGCCCGTTTCAGTTCTTTGATGAAGCTCTCTTTTATCGATTCCGGTGTAAACAGGTAGTCCGGGGCAATGCAGGTCTGGCCGACGTTGGAATATTTTCCCCAGGCGATCTTTTCCGCACAGTCGCGCAGATTGGCGCTCTCGTCGATAATCACCGGGGATTTGCCGCCTAACTCCAGGGTCACGCTGCTGAGATGTTCCGCCGCCGCTTTCATCACAATTTTGCCAATGGCCGGGCTGCCGGTAAAGAAGATGTGATCAAAGGGAGTTGCCAGCAGTTCTGTGGCCGTTTCCACCGCCCCTTCAAACACGGCCACCTCTTCTTCCGCAAAAAGCTCTGAGAGCATTTGGCGAACCAGGGCCGAGGTATGCGGGGCATGCTCGGACGGTTTAATCACGGCGCTGTTTCCCGCGGCAATGGCCGAGATCAGCGGCCCGATGGAAAGATTAAACGGATAGTTCCAGGGAGCAATGATCAGCACCACGCCGCGGGGTTCGTAGCGTATCCAGGAGCGGGTGGTCAGCAAAGACAGGGGAGCGGCAACCCGCCGCGGGGCTGTCCAGCGTTTCAGGTGGCGGATGGTGTGTTTGATCTCCGTGGAAACCGGGAAAATTTAGGTCAGGTCTACCTCCGCGGCCGGTTTGCCGAAATCCTGGTGCAGCGCCTGGTGGATATCTTCCCGGCGCCGGTGAATCTCGTTCAACAGCCGGCGCAGTTTGGCAATACGCTCGGCGGCCGAGGTTTGGGCAATGCGAAAGCGATGGGATTTTTGCAGCTCGAAGACCCGGTCAATCTCTTTGCGAAGCTGCGAGCCGTTGAGTTGTTCACTTTTGGGGTCGGCAAGGGGTTGATCTTGAGTCGTCACAATAACTCCCGTAAAAACAATGCTACTGAACAGTGTTCTATAATATAGACAAATCCTGGCGGATTTGGAAGCGCTCCCCGCTATTTTCGAAAAAAATCGAAAATAGCGGGGAAAAATGAGCAGAAAACGACGGAGCTTCAGGATTTAGCGGTTGCGTCCATAGTGCTCGTGACTGGAGACCCAATCGGAGGAAGAGATGGCGCAGGCCAGGGAAATTTCTCCGGCCAGCACCACGCCGGCAATAATTTCGGCCAGTTTTTTGACCTTGCCTTTGCCCCAGCAGCCCAGAATTTCCAGGCACTCGCGCTGGGTGGGCAGACCCACGCCGCCGCCGTAGGTGGCCACAATCAGCGATGGAACGGTGATGGAGATGTACAGATCCTTCTCCGGGGTAAGTTCCGTGTAAATGATGCCGGCGGAGGATTCCGACACATTGGCCACATCCTGGCCGGTGGCAATAAACATGGCTGTAATTCCGTTGGCGGAGTGCAGCCCGTTATTGTTTGCCCCGGAGAGAATGGCCCCGATGTTGGCTACCTGCCCGTGATAGGCCAGGCTTTCCGGCTCGACCCGCATATGCTGGACCAACACATTGCGGGGAATGGTCGCTTCGGCGGTTACCCGTTTCCCGCGGGTGCGCATGATGTTGATTTGCGAGGCCTTCTTATCGGTCGCAAAGTTGGATTCCAGGTAAAAATGCTTGATACCGGGATAGTGGTCGCAAATCCAGCTACAGGCCGCAAACGTGGCCCGGCCGACCATGTTTTGCCCGGCCGCGTCGCCGGTTTCATAATTAAAGCGCAGAAAGACAAATTTGCTGGCCAGGTAATGGTCGATATAAGTAAGTTTTGCCACGCTGGAAGTGGCTTCGGCTTTTTCCTTGATTTCCTCAAAGTTTGCCACGGCCCATTCACTAAACATCCGGGCTTTTCGGGCGTCTTCGAAGACAAATACCGGCGCGCGTTGCATGGCGTCGTCGCAGACAGTGCAGGTGACCCCGCCGCTGAGGTTCAATATCTTCATCCCCCGGTTGTAAGAGGCCA
>JAJRYW010000549.1 GCA_024275555.1 Calditrichota bacterium
AGCCACAGTTTCATACACAGAACCTTTGGTTTTACGTGGAAATCAATCGAGGACTCTCCAACTGGTAAGTTTCCAGGTGATAGCCGGAAAACAAAAAAATGGGCGCATGACAAATTGCATTTTTTAGACATTCTTTAAAAACCGTTGAAACGGTTAAACGATCGCTGCAAGATGTTATTAACACCGGGCTTAAGCCCGGTGTTAATGAGAAAGAAATTATTACATAGCCGTTTTAACGGCTTTCTATTGTGCAATTTGACATGCACCCAATAAATACATATTACTCTTTTTAAAACATTACCTTAGGTGCGAAAATTGAATTTTGAAAACCTCAAAAATATTAAGCGAACCGTAAAATTAAAGATTAAAGATTAAAGCGGTGGGCCGTATCTGGTCACTCGTTACTCGTTACTGTAAATCAGCAACTTTGAAAATATAGAAGGGAGAAATTCAAATATAATGAAGACGCAAACAATTTTAGGCTCAGGTGGTGTAATTGGCAATGAATTAGCCAGGTCTCTGAAAAACTACTGCGAAGAAATCCGCTTAGTCAGCCGGAATCCCCACAAAGTAAATCCGACGGATCAAGTTTTTGCAGCAGATTTAACCCGCCAGGAGGAGACCATGAAGGGAGTTCAGGGTTCCCAAGTTGTTTATTTGACGGTCGGTCTTCCTTACAAGACGGAGACCTGGGCTAAGAACTGGCCTGTAATTATGTCCAACGTAATTAACGCCTGCAAGGAACACTCGGCTAAGCTGGTTTTCTTTGATAATGTCTATATGTATGGCAAAGTGGACGGCTGGATGACTGAAGAGACCCCCATAAATCCGTGCAGTAAGAAGGGCGAAGTGCGCGCCCGTATTGCCGAACAACTGCTGGATGAAGTCGGCAAGGGAAACATTGATGCGCTCATCGCCCGTTCGGCGGACTTTTACGGGCCCAATGCCATAAACACCATGGTTGCTTCCCTGGTGTTCGACAAGTTAAAAAACGGGAAAAAGGCAAGCTGGTTATTGAACGCCAAGGTTAAACACTCCATGACTTATACACCGGACGCCGGTAAAGCAACCGCACTCCTGGGGAATACCCCGGACGCCTACAATCAGGTATGGCACCTGCCCACAGACAAAAACGCCCTGACCGGCGAAGAGTTTATTCAACTGGCAGCCGAAAAGTTCGGGGTGGAACCCCGCTATACCGTACTAAGCAAATTTATGATTCAAATGGCCGGACTCTTTAATTCGACCATCAAGGAATCCATAGAAATGCTGTACCAGCTTGAATTTGAGTACTTGTTCGATAGTTCTAAGTTTGAACAGCGCTTCTTCCCCGCCACAACTTATCAGATAGGGATAGAGACAACGTGTAAAGATTGGGGGATTAAAGATTAAAGATTAAAGATTTGAAGATTAAAGTGGTGAGTGGTTACTCGTTACTATAAACATAAAATACGCAATACGGATTACGCAATAGCCAATACAGTAAAGATAAACATGAATGGAGGAGTTAAACCATGCCGCTATCGGAATTGTGGTCGGTAATCAAAGGCTATTTCAGTTATGAACTGCTCAGTATTGCCGGCAGCCCGGTAACGCCGATTGGGCTGCTTTCTGCGGCAATGGTGTTTTTATTTTTCCTGCTCCTCTCCCGGCTTATCCGGCGTTGGATTATCCAAAAGACAGTTGCGTACCTGGAAGTGCGCGAGGCCGTCACCCGCAAGCTGAACCTGTTTGTACATTCCCTGATCATGCTCACCGGCATCCTGTTTGCCCTGCAGGTGATTGTGCCCCAGAGCAAAATATTATCCACCACCTCCGAGGTGCTGAACTTCCCGCTGTTTCTGATCAACGAGACGCCGGTTACCCTTTTTTCCTTTTTCATGTTTCTAATCGTTATTTTGGTTTTTCTGACCGCTTCCCGCCTGGTGCGAAATCACCTGTTGCCGGGAATCCTGGAGCAGTTTAACATCGAGAAAGGAACCACCTACACCTTTACCCGGGTGGCGCACTACCTGATCATGCTCATCGGCGGGATTGTGGCCTTTCAGTTTATCGGGATCAGCTTTAGCGGGCTGGTGGTGGTGTTCGGATTTCTCTCCGTGGGGATCGGCTTCGGATTGCAAAACATCACCTCCAACTTTGTGGCGGGGCTGATCCTGCTCTTCGAGCGGCCGATCCAGGTGGGCGACCGGGTTACCGTGGGCGACACCGAGGGCGATGTGGTAGAGATCAATATCCGCTCCACCACCATCCGCTCCTTGGACAACATCACCATCATCGTTCCCAATTCGGAATTCATTTCCGCCAGCGTGATCAACTGGTCGCATGGGGACCCGCGGGTGCTGCTGAACATCCCGGTGGGCGTCTCTTACGATTCCGATCCGGACCGGGTGCTGAAAACGCTGGAAGAAGTGGCCGCCGAAAACAGCGACGTTCTGAAAACGCCGGCTCCGGAGGTGCACCTGGCCAATTTTGGCGACTCCGCCTGGGATATTGTGCTGCGGGTCTGGATCGACAATCCCCAGGAAATCCGCGACGTGCGCTCCGATCTCAATTTTGCCATCGTACGCAAATTTCGGGAGAATGGCATTGAAATCCCCTTTCCCCAGCGCGACCTGCACCTGCGCTCGCCGCTGCCGGTCCCCTTTTCGGGAACGGAGCGCTATTCTCCGGAGAATTGACGCCGATAATAGCCGGGATACAATTTTTTTTTCGGTTTTTGCCCGTAGTAAATTCGGTTAAATTCCGCCATTAATTTTACCAAAGACACCTACCACAATTTTGCAGGAGGTACAGAGATGAATAACAAAATCGTAGAACTGCTTGGCAACGAGGCCGACAATCTATTGAATTACAAATCGCAAACCATTCCCAAAGAGCAACTGCATCTTCCCGGGCCGGATTTTATCGACCGGGTCATGGCCGCCTCGGACCGTCCCACACCGGTGCTGCGCAACATGCAGAGTTTGTTTAACCACGGCCGCCTGGCCGGAACCGGCTACATCTCCATCCTGCCGGTGGACCAGGGCATCGAACATACCGCCGGGGCCAGCTTTGCCCCCAACCCAATCTACTTCGATCCGGAAAACATTGTCAAGTTAGCCATTGAAGGCGGCTGCAATGCGGTCGCTTCCACCCTGGGCGTGTTGGGCATGGTCTCCCGCAAATATGCGCACAAGATCCCTTTCATTCTGAAGATCAACCACAACGAGTTGCTTACCTATCCGAACAAGTACGATCAAATCCTCTTTGGCAGCATCGACCAGGCCTTTGAGATGGGCGCGATTGCCGTGGGCGCCACGATTTACTTCGGCTCCGAGGAGAGCAACCGCCAGATCATCGAAGTTTCCGAAGCGTTTGAATATGCGCACAGCCTGGGCATGGTGACCATCCTGTGGGCCTACCTGCGCAATCCGGCCTTCAAGAAAGATAAAGATTACCACGTCTCCGCAGACCTGACCGGGCAGGCCAACCACCTGGGCGTGACCATTCAGGCGGACATCATCAAGCAAAAGCAAGCGGAGAACAACGGCGGTTTCAACGCGATTCAATTTGCCAAAACCCATCCTAAAGTTTACGAAGAATTGAGCAACGATCACCCCATTGACCTGACCCGCTACCAGGTAATCAACTGCTACATGGGCCGGGCCGGGCTGATCAACTCCGGCGGCGCTTCCGGTTCCAACGATCTGGCCCAGGCGGTTAAAACCGCGGTCATCAACAAACGGGCCGGCGGAATGGGATTGATCTCGGGACGCAAAGCCTTTCAAAAACCGATGAAAGACGGGGTGGAACTCCTCAACGCCATCCAGGATGTCTACCTGGATAAAGATATTACCATTGCTTAGTCAGCTCACCCTATTTCCAGCAAATCCGAACTGATTTTCCCAGGGTTGTGGATATTAGCCACAGCCCCGGGAGTATTATCCCTGTTCCCCATAACAGCTCGATTCAAATGAAACCGCTTGCTTAAGGGACGGTTGGTCGGTCGGCGGGGCGCAACGGAGCCGCACCTTCCCGAAGGGGCGGCAAACCAGGGAGATCGCATTCTGCCGGTAGAATATCCTCCCCGGGCAGCTTTTTTTAAACTGATCCGGACGCCGGAATTCCAGGAAATTCAGGCGCTATGAAAAGAAGCGTCACCTCATTCCAGTGCTCTGCGCTGGAATATATCCCGGAGGCTCCAGCCTCCTGTTCTAAAAATACGAGGCAGAGCCTCAAAACAGCGATCCAGCGCAGAGCACTGGATCGAGTAGCCCGCTTTTCCCTAAGGGATGCCTTTGGCAAGACTGCACATAGCGCTGTTTCGCAATTCCGGCAGACCGGAATGCCGCTACCGGCTTATATGCTTTTTAAAACAGCCCGGTTAATTTTTCCAAGATCATAACCGCCGGACAAACTTCTCAGCAAAGTTAGCCGGCATGAGTTAAGAGGTAGAGCGCAATACCAACAAAAAATGCCAGAAAACTTACTGCATGAAATTTCAGAGTGAAACGAAGCATCCTTTGTTTCTCCTGCCGCACATAGATGCGGTAGGCAATTATATTTGCCAGGGAACCCACCAGGCTGCCAAATCCCCCCACACTGACCCCCCATAACAAGGATTTCCAGTGCGGAGTGAAATCCGCTAATATCAATGCGGTAGGAACATTGCTGATTAACTGGCTAAGGAATGATGACAGTAAAAACACATGATGCGGGTGGGAAAATGCGCCTGCCAGCAGCACTTGCAAATTATCCGTCAGGCCAAAAAAACACCCAAAGGTAACCAGCAGAGCATAATCTACCTGCAAACTTCCGCGATCTGCCAGCAAAGCATACAGGATAACCAGCCAGCCCACAGCCAGAGGGAGCACACGTAAAATTGCCAGGGCAATGAGAACCAAAGCCGCGGAATAGAAATATGCAGACGCTGAAAACTGTTGCCGCTTCTCAACTTTTGCGGGGACTCCGTTTCGGGTAATGGCCAAAGCCGCCATTAAAAGCAGGAACAAAAACACGGCAGAAAAGGGGGCGATAACCGTTACAAAATCACCGAGCGGTACCCGGTAGAACCAATAAATAAATAGGTTTTGAGGATTCCCGAACGGAGAGAGTGCCGAGCCGGCATTTGCGGCCAGTATTTCCAGGATGATCAGCCATTCTTTCCGCTCTACTTTTAGCAGCATCGTCAACGGCACAATTGACAACAATGCGACGTCATTGGTAACCAGCATGGGAAAGAAGAAGGTGGCCAGAATCAGCTTCACCGGGATAAACCGCCCCCGCTCGAGTTGCCGGGCAATTTTCTCCACAACATGATGCTTTTGCAAACCGGTTGTCACAACCATTAGAACAAACAGTATATAGAGTATTTCAAGATCGGTTCCGGAATAAGACGGAAAACGGCGTAAAAACAAGGAGGTAAATAGCAGCCCGCTTGCAGAAAAAAGCAGCAGCCATTCTTCCTTTGCATACCCAATCCATCTGCCCATAAACATTTCTCCAAGGAACAATCCTGAACGGGCTACCGACTAAATTGCAGTTCTCCACCGGTTAAGCCGAAAAGAATAAAATGTTTGCATACGGAACTTGTAGCTACTTTGGTTAACTGGTAAACAGCTTTTTTAAAGGAATTCTTGAACAAACCGGTTTGTTCATCGCCTAAGCGACCGTATATATGACAGTTGAATTTCCATCATAAGTTGAACTTCTTCGACGCAGAGCGCCGCTGATTAAAGGAGGTTTTCGCCGGGGAAATTTTGTATACCCTGAATTTTTGATGTTTCGGATAGGCGTTGTTAAAACAATCTTCAGCATCTCCCGGTATCCGCTTTTCAACTCGTGATTGGCATTCATTCTCAATCATTGTAATAAATGCCGTGCGAAACACCCAGGTAATTCTATTCGGCGCCGGAGATTTTGACAGCACCATCCTGCCCCGGCCGCGTGGCGGCTCCAACGAAGTCGCAAAGATAATATTTACTTTTTAGTGCCGATAGTTACATTTTTTTTAAGCAACAGAACCGGGATATATTTCCCGGGCTTAACCGGGAGAAGGAAGGCTTCGGAAGACTGTGGCGCCGGAAGGTGCTACGCTCCAACACCCCGGGATTGACAATATTTTATTGAGCTACGCGCCCTGAGCACCAAAAAACCGGCAGCAAATTTTACTACCGGTTTTTTCCAGGAACACTCCCAGCCATTGTTTATCCGGGCGTCTTTCCCCCCGGATGGATTCCTTATTCGCCTCCGTCGAACATTTTGGACTCTGCTGTTTCAACTGAACGGAAACAGCCGGGTGAAGCGGGACAGGGGCATGGTAGAAGCGTCTATTTGCTGCTTTTCGCCATTTTCAGCACCAGGTAGCCCACCACCCCGGAGATAAACGACCCCACCAGGATGGCCAGTTTATCGGTATATTGAAAAATACTGTCATCTTCAAACGCCAGCGTGCCAATAAAGAGGCTCATGGTAAACCCGATTCCGGTGAGTATGGATACGCCATATAACTGCACCCAATTGCCGTCCTGGGGAAGTTTGGCCAATTTGAGCTTTATAGCCACCCAACTGAAGCCGAACACGCCAATCTGCTTGCCCAGGAATAATCCCAGAATAATACCCAGCGGCACCGGGCCGGCCATCTGGCTGAATGATATTTGGGTAATGTTTACTCCCGCATTTACAAAAGCAAACAGCGGCAAAATAAAAAACGCCACCCAGTAGTGAAGATCATGCTCAATCTGTTTTAGCGGGGAAAAGGTTTGATTGTTCTCGTCTTTGGCGGTCAGGGGAATGGTGAACGCCAGGGCAACCCCGGCTAATGTGGCATGAACGCCCGATTTGAGTACGCTGACCCATAACACCGCCCCGACAATAAAGTAAGCCGCCTTTCTGGATACGCCGAATTTATTCAGCGCAATTAGTACGGCTAAAGCAGCGCCGGCAATAGAAATAGATAACGTGGACAGCTCGGCAGTATAGAACAGGGCAATGATGACAATTGCTCCCAGATCGTCAATAATGGCTAAGGCCATTAGAAATATTTTCAGCGAAATCGGCACCCGTTTGCCCAGCAGGGAAAGAATGCCTAACGCAAAAGCAATATCCGTAGCGGTGGGAATGGCCCAGCCGTTTAAGGCAATCTCGCTGTTGTAGTTAAAGAATATATAGAATGCTGCCGGCACCGCCATTCCGCCGACTGCCGCAATACCCGGCAGGGCAGCCTGGCTACTCGAGGACAGGTGCCCTTCCAGCGTTTCGCGCTTCACTTCCAGGCCAATCTGCAGGAAAAAAATGGCCATCAAGCCATCGTTCACCCAATGATAAAGGGATTTATCCAGGTGCAGCGGACCAAGGCGTATCTCCATGGGAATATGCAAAAACGCTTCGTACCAGGGCGAGATAAACGTATTGCTGAATATCAGAGCCACAATGGTTGCAAAGATCAACAAGATACCGCTTGAAGATTCCTTTTTGATAAAATCGTCGATGAAATTCATAGTTCTCCTGGTTTTCTGTGATACATAACTGTAGTGGTGTGCTGCTTTGGCTGCTTTCCACCAAATTTTATATAGCTCCAAACTTACAGCATTTCCGCTATATATGCAAATACTCAGAACAGTTTCCGGGAAGGTGGGCAATACAGCTAATTTTATATGCAACTTCCCAAATTGTGTAGGGAAAGATATCGGAAGCAGTATAAAAGTTCGGAATTTAACTCCGTGGATGGTCAGCGCGGCCAACAGAACACAGGCAGAATACCGGGGAATTCTTGTCAGCACGGCCAATTACGCTATGCTTTTTTCAATCGCTCTCCCGTTTCCAGGAAATAATTCATGGAGTTTTCCCAGAAGGTCACTGCTTCAAGAAAGGCGTCTTCGGTAAAATTATCGATAAACTCATTCCCTTCCGGAGACAACCCCGTATAGGTGTAGGAGATATCCACATAAGAATGATGCCCATCTTTCGGCGTAACGGCAACTTTAAGCAGACAGGTTCTGGAGTTCGGGGTAAACCTGGCAAATTCCACAATGCGCCTTTGGGAATCATGCCGGACAATTATCCAGACCGTATCCTCTTCGCCTTCGCCGGGGGTGCTGAAAACGGCGCCCTCCTCCACCAGCCCGGATTCCGAATAGATCATGCTGTATTGCCATCCGTCAAGCCACTCTGCTTCTCTAACCGGGCAGAGCAGCGGAAATACCGTCTCCGGTTTGGCGTTGATTGTCTGACGGTACGCCCGGGTTATTCGCCGGGGTCTGAACAACAGGTTTTCCATAAGCAGCCGCCTCCGTTTTTGCGATATACAAGAGGTGCAAAGCTAGCCCGGCAGGCAAAGAAAAACAACTCGAAAAGCGATCAACTTGACGACACAGGGATACAGCGTTCCCAATTATTGATTGGGCATCCTCCTGCCAGGGGGAGTAAAGGCTATCCTGAGAGCAGTCGAAAGCGGAAAACTCCCTTTCATCTTTTTTTCGTTGCCGCTGAGAGTTATATTTTCCGGTTATTTTGAGGAATGGATCGGATGACCAAAGTTGCTTTTTACACCTTCGGCTGCCGGCTGAACCAGGCCGAGACGGCTATTATGCAGCAGGGATTTGCTTCGCAGCGTTACCGCGTGGTGGATTACCGGGATAAGCCCGACGTGGTGGTGGTGAACACCTGCACCGTTACCGAGAACGGCGACGCCGATACGCGCCGGCTGGTCAACCGGCTTCGCCGGATCAATCCGGAAGTTAAAATTGCCCTGGTGGGCTGCCAGGCCCAGGTGCAGAAAGAGCAGCTTCTCTCCCTGCCCAATGTACACTGGGTGGTCGGCAACGCCCGTAAAATGGAAATTGAGCATATTCTTAGCCGGGAGAACGAGACGCCCCAACTGATCACTCCAACTATTGGCAGGGAGAGCTTTACCATCCCCTTCACCGGTTTCGATGAGCGGCACAAACGGGCCAACCTGAAAATCCAGGACGGCTGCGACTTTTTCTGCTCCTTCTGCGAGATTCCTTATGCCCGCGGCCGGGCCCGCAGCCGGGAGTTTGAGGATATTCTGAAAGAAGCCCGGGAACTCAGCGCCGCCGGTCACCACGAACTGGTGCTGACCGGGATCAACATCGGCACTTACGGATACAAAGATGTTACGCTGGTGGATGTAATCTCCGCCCTGGAAAAACTGCCGGATTTATGGCGAATCCGCATCTCCTCCATCGAGCCGACCACTATTGCCGGCGAGATTGTAGAGCGGATGGCGCAAAAGAGCAAACTCTGCCGCTATCTGCACATCCCCCTCCAATCCGGCAGCGACGCCGTGCTCCGGGCCATGAATCGCAATTACACCGCCGCGGAATTCGACGAGTTTATCCGCACGGCCGCACGGAGCGTTCCGGAAATCTGCCTGGGTACTGATGTGATTGTGGGATTCCCGGGAGAAACGGAAGCCGACTTCGAGGAAACCTACCGGCTTTTGCTGGATTTGCCGTTGGCCTATTTCCACGTGTTCAGCTATTCCGCCCGGGAGCACGCCCGCACGGCCCGGATGCCGGAACGGGAGCCGATTCCCCGCGAAATTATCAGCGAGCGCAGCAAACGGCTCCGCGAACTCAGCCTCCGCAAGCGGCAGGTCTATTACCGGAAGTTTTTAGGGAAAACGGAGCGGGTGCTGTTCGAGCAGCAGAAAGATGGTTCCTGGAACGGCCTGACCGATACTTACATCCGCGTCAAAGTCGCCTCGGATGCCGACTTATCCAACCGGCTTTTACCGGTCGCGCTGGAAGGGATTGACGGCCAGGCGATGCTGGGCCGCCTGGCAGACTGATTTAATCCTGGGGAAGCTGGTACCTGGGCGGGGGACTCCCCTCTCCCCTTTTAATCATCTCCTCTGCTTTGCGGAACGCCTTGCGCGTGGATGTAAGCAACGTTTCACCGGAATGAAAGATGTTCTTCTCGCCGATCATTTCCACCAGGCCGGAGCGCTCCAGGATTTTTTCCACTTCCCCCTGGGTTCCGCAAATCAGCAGATGTTTGCCCTGCTGGATCAGATCATGATAAATACGCTGAAGCGCCATAATTGAAGTAGCGTCCAGGGAATTGGCCCGCTTCAGGCGCAGGATCAGCACTTTTAACTCCGGGCGGGCGGCCACTTTTTCCAACTCCTCCTCCAACTGATCCATCGCCCCAAAGAAGAGCGAACCCTCCAAATTGACGATGACAATCTCCGGATGGCGACTGCGCTCTCCCAGGTGCAACTCACGGAATCCCCTGGCCGGATCGTACTCCAGTTCCGCTAATTGGGGAATCCGAACCCGCTGCAGGAAGAGCGCCAGGCTTAAGCCCACACCAATATAGATGGCAATATCCAGCGGAAAAACCAGTGCAGTGATAAAGGTAGCCGTCATGGCCAGGGCGTCTCCCCGGGTGGTATGAAAGGCCAGTTTTACGTAACCCCAGTCGATCATCGAGGCGGCGATGAGCAGCACAATGCCTG
>JAJRYW010000550.1 GCA_024275555.1 Calditrichota bacterium
CCTCCCTCCCCGATTTCGGGGAGGGCTGGGGTGGGGAAATTTCATGGGAAATTCGTTCATCACATTCAAACAATTTCATTCTCATACTAATTCACGGGTCTATATATTGTTTTTCAGGAGAAAAAAATCATTGGATAAATCCGCAACAACGGCCTCCCGCTGCGGCGTGGTGGAAAGCAAGGAGTTTTACAGCCCGGCATTGGGAGTGCGGAAACGCTATAAAATTTATTTGCCTCCCGGGTATCACGCCGGGGAACAACGATATCCGGTGTTATACCTTTTCCGGGGTCATGAAGACGAGTGGTTCAATCCATACCAGGATCACAGCCGGGGCGGCGTCGCCGTGCAGGACTTGGCGGATGAGTTGATCCGGGCCGGGCAGGTGGGTGAAATGATCATCGTGGGGGTGAGCATGACCTCCGACGACGGCCAGGTCTATGGACTGGGAATCAATTTTCTGAATCCGGCCCTGGTCCGCCAACATCCCGGCATCGGCGCCGGCCGCTTTGAAGATTATTTCATCCGGGATTTGCTTCCCCACATCGACGCCGAGTATCGCACCCTGGCAAAACCGGCTTACCGGGCGCTGGATGGATTTTCCCTGGGCGGCTACACTTCGGTGATGCTGGCGGTAAAGCACCCGGGCCTGTTTGCCTCGGCAGGCAGCTACGACGGCAGCCATATGTTTTACAATTTAAACGATCCCCGCCGCCGTCTCGGCAAACATGATGACCAGCTCTGGGTGCGCAGCGACGCCATGTTTGCCCCGGCCTTCCGGCCGCCGCGCCGCCGTCGCTATCATATCGCCTATCTGATGGCTTATAATCCCCTCAACATCCTGGAGTCGCTGCCGGCCGCACAACGGCGGATTGTTGCCAAAACACGCTTTTTTATTACTTCGGCGGCCTACGACGGCCTGCACGGGAACCGCGACCGGGCGGTACATTTGATTACTCTCTTTCACATGTATGGGTTGCAAAACCGGGCTGAGTCTTTGATCTTAAGCAGCGACGCTCACCACACCTGGAAGTTTGCCGATCTGCATCTGCGCGAGTCGCTTCGGCAACATTCGCATAATTTCGGCTTTAAAGCGGATCTAAGCAAAGGGGCGGGGCAGGAACAATTTCTACCCGATGCGGAATTTATCTCGGTGCGCCGTTCCCGTTCCGGCGGCGCTCCGGCCCGAATCGATATCCGTCTCTACCAAAAATCGCCGCTGCGGATCGAGATTCTTAATCGGCAGGGAGACCCGCTCATCACACTTGTGGATCAGACTCGTCCCGCCGGAAAGCATCACTTTGATTGGAAAGGGGATAATCATTCCGGTCGCCGGATGCCCTCCGGAACCTACTTTGCCCAGCTTTCCACCCCGGCCGGATCGATCCGGGAGAAGTTTATCTTTCTCCGTTAAAACCGGCGCCGGTTAATTCTTATATTACGCCCCGGAGATACAGGGAAACCAGAGATTTAACGTAAAGGCTTTGGAGGCAGATAATGACCCGCAACGATGTATATGAACTACTCACGGAATTCACCCAAAAAGAAGCGCTGATCAAGCACGCCCTGTCGGTGGAGGCGGCTATGCGCGCTTATGCGGAAAAATTCGGCGAAGACCCGGATACCTGGGGGATGGTGGGGCTGCTGCACGATTTCGACTACGAAAAGTACCCCACGCTCGATGATCACCCTTTCCGGGGGGCGGAGATTCTGCGCGAGCGCGGCTACCCGGAGGAGTGGATCACCGCTATTTTAGGACACGCGGAACACACCGGCGTCCCTCGGGAAACCCTGATGGCCAAAACGCTTTTTGCCGTGGATGAACTGTGCGGACTGATCACCGCGACAGCTTATGTGCGCCCCAGCCGCAAGCTGGAAGAAGTGCAGGTGAAATCGGTGAAGAAGAAACTGAAAGACAAGCGCTTTGCCGCCCAGGTCAGCCGCGAGGATATCCGCAAAGGCGCCGAAGAATTAGGGGTCGATTTTGACGAGCATATCGAAACGGTGATTAAGGCGATGCAGGGGATTGCCGATCAACTGGGGTTGTAGGCCGGTAAAGGCGGTTTCGCAGCAGGAGCGGTTCAGGACCGCCCCTCTTGCTGAAAACTGGCTACTGCCCGTTCGGCATTTTCATAGGTTTCAAAAAACTCGATCATTTTGGTGATCATCAGGATACTTTCCACTTTGTCTGCAACGGAAGCCAGCTTCATTTTGCCCCCGGCTTTGCTGAGCGAGCCAAAGCAGGACATCAGCACTCCCAGCCCGGAACTGTTCATCCACTTAACACCTTTTAAGTCGATGACCACATTTTTAATTCCGTCGTGGATCAGGCTTTTCACTTTTTCGTGCAGTGCGGTGGTTTCCGGCCCGCCCATCATATTTCCGGAGACGGTCACAATAGCCACATTTTTGTCAAATTTCTCTTTAATTTTCATACGCTTATCTCCTTCTGTTAGAGGATCTTTCTTAAAAAATTCACCCGTGTGTTTGGCTTAGCCTATCGCCAGGCGAGGTAGACATTAAGCACCGGCCCGCCGGTCTGCCGGGAATAAGTGAACCCGCCTTCCAGCACGAATCCCACCGAAAGATGATCGGAGCGTTTCCAGTCTATTTCCATGGAGAACCCGGTGTATTTTGTGCCGTTGCCGATCCCGGAGGGGCTATCGTCCAACGGGGCGCTGCTGCTTCCGACCGGCCGCACCCCCACAAAGCGGATAGTGCCGTAAAAACGTTGGCTGAATGCATAGCCGCCTTCCCCGCTCCAGGAGAAGACCGGGTGATATCCCTTCGAGCGCCAGCGGTAGCCGGCTTCCGCCCCGATATGTCCCCGCGTCAATCCCATCCCGGTTTGCAGGCGGGTTTCCAGGTCCCACACGCCGGCCCCAACCCGGAGGAAGCCAATTTGCTCGCCGGTGTCGGTATCCCGGAAAGGCTGCCGGATGGATGATTTGGCTACCGGCGCGGTACCGGTAACCTGCAACGCCGCCACCACCTTTTGTTGGATCAATCCCAACCGCAATCCTGCACTGGGGTCGCCGACGCCCACATAGCTGTAGTCGTTGATATCCGACATCCAAAAGCTGGTCAACATGGGCCAATGAGCTACCAGGGTTATCCCGGGCGTCAGGCCGTATTCGCCGTATGCGTTAAGAAAAACCTCATTATAATTTCCAATCGGGCGAAGACTACTTTCAGCATCGCGATGGCCGGCCAGGAAACCATCCGCGGCTTGCCAGCGCATCCAGAGCTTAAGATAGTGCTCGCCGGCCGGTTGGGTCCAACCGCCGCCGATAACCGGGGCAATCAGCACGATCAGCCAAAACAGTGCAGCAATCAACCTGCTTTTAAGAGGGGTATGATTTATCATGAGAATGTCGTAAATTTTTATTGTGTTAAAAGTTGGGATGAATATACGCCTGGATTACCCGTTTTCGCTACTTAAATAATCAAATTTGTATAAACCACCCGTTGCAGAAGAGGTGTTTCCATAGATGGCGGTTTCCTCCGATAAAACCAGGGATAAACAGAACAAACTTTTTTCCGTGATGGGGCCCGATTTTGATATCCGGCGGGGGTCGACGATTCCGTTAGGC
>JAJRYW010000551.1 GCA_024275555.1 Calditrichota bacterium
CTGGCTGATGATGTCCGTAGAAGGCCCGCTGCTGGCCGCCCTGATTGCCCGGATGGCCGAACCGAAATTCAACCTGGCCGCCCACGGGGTGGCCTTCTCTTTTGCCCTGCTCGTGGAAGCGCCGATCATCATGATTATGAGCGCCTCCACCGCCTTAGTAACAGATTTTCGATCCTATCAAAAACTGCGTAATTTTACCGCGATCATCAATGTGATCATCACCCTGGGAATGCTGGTGCTGATCTGGCCGCCTTTTTTTTATTGGTTAACCGAGCAGGTCATCGCCCTGCCCCATCCGGTTGCGGAGCGCACCCACCTGGGATGTATCTTGCTGATTCCCTGGCCGGCGGCCATCGGTTTCCGCCGTTTTTACCAGGGAGTGCTGATCCGCAACAACCTGACCCGCCGGGTGGCTTACGGAACCACCATTCGCATGGCCAGCATGGCCGGGACCGGTTTTTCGCTCTACTTTTTCGCTGATGTGCCCGGCATTGTAGTCAGCACCGCGGCCATGTCCACCGGGGTGGTGATGGAGGCCCTGGCCACACGGGTGATGGTGCAGGGAGCCATCACTTCGCTGCGGAACCGCCCGGTTTCCGGGTCGACGCCCGCGTCGCCCGGCTACCGCTTCATCTGGAATTTCTACTATCCCCTGGCCCTGACGCCCATTTTGGCCCTGGGCGCCCAGCCGCTGGTCACTTTCTTTATGGGCCAAAGCCGGGCCGCCATCGAATCCCTGGCCGTCTTTCCGGTGATCATGTCGCTGGTGTTTATTTTCCGCAGTATGGGGATTTCCTACATGGAGGTGGCCATTAAATTTATGGGCGAGCGTTTCCAGGGGTTCCGGCCCTTGCGTAATTTTGCGGCAATTTTGGGCGGTATTAACATCGTCCTGCTGGTTTTGATTGCCTACACTCCCCTGAGCAAAGCCTGGTTCCAAATCGTCTCCGGCCTCAGCCCGGAACTGAGCAATTTTGCCTTGACGCCCACCCGGCTTTTTGCCATTATGCCCGGGTTGACCGTGCTGCTCTCTTTTCAGCGGGCCATTCTGGTCGCCGCCCGGGATACCCGGCCGATTACCTACGCCACTGCGCTGGAAATTGCCTTAATCGTGCTCTGCCTGTCCATCAGCATCTTTTATTTCAATATGATCGGGGCAACAGCGGCGGTGTTATCGCTTGTGGCGGGACGCCTCCTGGCAAACTTGTACCTGATCTTCCCGGTGCGCCGCAACCTCAAACCCCGGCTCAATCCTGTCGAGGATATTCCCCAGTCCGGGTTGACAAAGCCGCTGAAATCTTAATGAGACTTCTACGCCAAAGGCGAAGAATATGGATCATCACAACAACAGCCATCCTTCTCTGCAACTGAGCCGATTTTATAGGGAGATTAGTCCCCGGCTTGAGCGGGTTTATGTCCTTCCGGACATCGAGGCTTTTTCCAATCATAACAATTACTTAAAACTGTTGTATGGTGATCTGTTGACTCACCCCGGCGTCGAGGTGCACAGCCGTTCTTTTCTATCCCCGCTCATTCTGTGGCGGCGCTGGCTTGGCGAACAGAGCATTGTTCATCACCATTGGTTTGAGTGCCGCGATCTGCGCTCGTTTTTCAATCTTCTCTGGAAAATCAGCCTGTTGATGATCTACCGTCTCTCCGGGGGCGTGGTGGTGTGGACGGCGCACAATCTGCATCCCCATCATGGCCGTATGCCCCGGGCAAACCGCTGGCTGCGGCGCATTTGGGCGCGGATTCCCAATTTTATTCACGTGCATTGCCAAAGCGCCGCAGAAATGACAGCGGAGACCTACCGGCTTCCGCCGGAAAAGTTCGTGGTGATCCCCCATCCCCCCTACCCCGTTTACCCGTGCCACGAAGAGAATCCCCGATCTTATATCGCGCGCAAGTACCTGGGACAAGCGCCTTTAACGGACCGTCCCCTATTTTTGATGCCGGGATATATTGCCGAATACAAAGGATTGCTGGAGGTTGCCCGGCTATGCGCCGATCTCCCGGCCCGCCCGCAGTTGCTCATTGCCGGGGCGGTGAAGACCGGCAGCGAGGAGTACGCCGGCCGGTTGCTGGCATTGGCCGAACAGCAGGCCCACATCCACGTCATCCCCCGCCATATTCCCGAAGCCGAGTTGCCGCTCTTTTTTGCGGCGGCGGATTATGTGCTGTTCAACTACCGGGCCATTTTGCAATCCGGGGCCGTGGTCCTGGCCCGCTGCTATCAGAAACCGGTGATTGTTCCGGCAATCGGCTGTCTGCAGGAACTGTCCGGCCCGGATGTTTGGCATTTTAGCGACACGGAACAACTCCGGAAAATTCTGCAGACCCTCTCCGCATCGCCGGGGTAATCATCTTTACTTATCCGAATTGGGGCAGTTCTTACGGCGGCCGGTGTAAAATGAACGGTTCGGTCAGGCCGTCTTATCCGCGCATATCTTTTAACATAGCCGCGGCCTGGTTGGCCTGAACCTGGTTATACTGAAAGGCAATTGATTGATAGGTTACCAAATCCACAATGGTGCCGATCAAACAAATCCCGCCGGTGAGCAGGTAGAGAAGTCCCATCCCGATCTGATCCACGACAAAGCGCTGGATGCCGGCGATTCCCAGGAAGCCGACCACCGTCAGCAGTAAAATAATCTGGGGGTCTTTGCGCCGGGCCCGGTAAACCGTGGCAAACTGTTGCGCCTCTTCTTCGCTCATCTCTTTAATCAAACTCTGAATATAAGCTTGCTCCTCGCCCTTTAATTCCGGTAAAATAGTAATCACGTTAGCCATAAGTGTTCCTCCACAAACGGTTCATTGCAATTATAATTGAATAGGTGTTGTCTGCTTAGTTGAGCGGAATACCGGCCGCAACAGCCGTACAACCCGGCCTCCGATAATCAGCACTGCCGGGACGCCCAGAGGATGTGCGGCAAACGAGGCGCTGATCTGCCCATGATAGAGGTAAGCAATCGCATGTCCTAACCCGCAACCGGGACAGAAGGACACGCCCAGGTTTTTAAACAGGCAAAAGCTGAAGTGCGAGGGCGCCTGCGGGTCTAAAAAGGCCAGGGAAGCGAGCGCTCCCAGCCACAAAACCGCTTCCGGAGGAATGGATTTCAGCCTGTTTTTCATAAAATTTCCGATCCTGATATTTCCCGGGTATACGGATGATCCGGCAGGAAATGTTTCATCTTGAAAATGTTTCCAGGTCAACCAGGCGCAAATTATCCTTATCAATTTTCTCCCAGGCAGAATAAAATTCCTGCCAGGTTTTAAAGAGCTTTAATCTCTGCTCAGCGCCTCCGCTGCGCCAGACACCCAGGTATTTCCGGACGCCTCCCTCCACGTAGGTTTCGATATCAATCAGCACAAATTTCTGCTGTTTTAGTTCCTCCCAGATGGTACGGAAGGTCTTCCAGTCAATATTTTTCCAGACCCGGTTCTCCACCTCCCCGCTCTGCCAGATCGCCGCATAACGGCGCAATTTGCCCTCCTTGTAGGTTTCCAGGTCGATCAGGTAATAGCGGTCTTTCTGAAGCTGTTTTTGCAGTTCCAGAAATTTTTCCCAGCTCAGATTCACTTCGATGCGCTGGGGGCCCTTTCCTTTTTGCCAGACCGCTAAGAATTTCCGTTCCCCGCCCTCCCGGTAGGTTTCCAGGTCAACCATATAAAGACCATCACTGTTGTAGCTGTTATTTTTTTCTTTGATGGTCTTCCAACCGCCCCGGAGAATTTTCCCCTGATCCCGTCCGGAATGCCATACGCAGGAGTAAACCCGCTCCCCGCCTTTGTAGGTGGTTTCGATATCCACCAGTTTAAATTCTTTCTTTTTTAGTTTAGCCCGGGCGTCCAGGAAGGCGGCCCAGTTAACGTTGGCTAAAATTCGCTGCTTCTCGTAGCTGGCATTCCAGACGCCGATAAAACGGTCCTGGCCAAACAAATTCCCCAGCAATAAAAATGCAGTCAGGGTCAGAACTATCCGATAACGGGAATCCATGTCGCTCTTGCCTCCTCCGGCAGGTTGAACCGGTTGATCTGTTTTTCAGAGAATATACGGTTGTGTGTGTCGCACCGGAAGAATATAGCGCAAAAGGAAATCAAAACAAAGATTTGGCGCAAATTTTAACAGGCAGGCAAAGGGGGGTTCCTGAGCAAGAGTCAGGAGCGGTACTGCACAAAGAAGCGATCCAGCACGCCGGTAAGCAGCAAAATCAGCCCCA
>JAJRYW010000552.1 GCA_024275555.1 Calditrichota bacterium
ATCGCCGGGCTGAAGGAAACCGATATTAAAGCAGGCGAGCACGAAGGAGGGGAACACTTTCCGTTGGATTTGCCGGGCGCCGACCGGGCGGCGCTGGCCCAATTCGGCGGCGTGGTAACGCTGGATTTCCGCAACGGCTGGCCGCGCACCCTCTCCGGGGCTTTGATTCGGCTGGGATACGAATTCACCAGTGAAATTCAGAGCGTCGACTATCAGTTCCATCGCTATTCGGTGGAACTGCAACATTTTCTTTCCCCGCCCTTTTTAGCAAAGAACCGGCGCTTCTCCGTACGGGGGAGATTGGAGAAGGTGGAGGAAATCACCGGTAAATCGATCCCTTTTTATGAACTGAGTATGATCGGCGATCCGCGCACGCTGCGGGGGTATGATCAAAATCGTTTTCGCGATAAAGGAGCGCTGCTGTTTAATATCGAGTATCGCTATCCAATTTGGGACACCTGGGATGCGGTTCTCTTTATCGACGAAGGCCAGGTATTCAGCCGCTATGACCAGCTGGCCCTGAAGCGCTTTAAACGCAGCGCCGGTTTCGGCCTGCGGCTGATGACTCAAACCGGATTCATTCTGCGTTTGGAGATGGGAATCGGCCAGGAAGAATCACGGCTGCTCCTGGAAATGACGCCGCTGTTTTAAGGGGCGGCGGTTCCGCTTCCCGGCCGCTATTCAATGATGAGGAATTTATGTATCGAAACTACCCGCGGTATTTCTTGCGCCTGATGCTGGTGCTGGCCGCCCTGATGCTGAGCGCTTCTTGCAGCAGCCGCCGCTATACCCTTGCCCCGGTTAAGACCTTTGATCCGGATAACCGCAACATCCCCGCCCCACGGGTATTGGAAGAAAACCAAATCTGGGACCTGATTGACTATACGGGGGTCTACCAACTAGAAAAACCGCTGGATTTGAATTGGACCGGCGAACGTCTGGGAAAATTCCTGGGCCTGACCGGGGGACGCCCGGCCGATAATGTCAACGCCCTGGACGAAGTTCCCAATTCCAGTTGGTATACCAACCGGCATTATCATCACCGGCTGAGCCCGGCCGAGTTGGCCCGCGGCCCGAACACCACCAGCGGCCCGGACCTGGGCGGGCCGCTAACCATCACCCGGGGAAAGTTTGAGGGGGGAACGCCGGGATTTTTTGTTAAAGATGTGCAGGGCGACCGGTATATCCTCAAATTTGATGCATTGAAATATTACGAGATGGGCTCATCCGCCGAGGTGATCTCGACCAAAATTCTCTACGCCGCCGGTTATTATGTGCCGGAAAACTCGATTGTGTATATCGATCCGCACATGCTCCGGATCGGCGAGGGGGTTAAGATTCTCGACCAGGGCGTCAAGCGCCGGATGAACCGGCAGGATTTGGAAGAGATGTTGCGCAAGACGCCCCGCACACCGGAAGGCAAAATCCGGGTGCTGGCCAGTAAGTTTGTTGACGGCCGGCCGGTGGGGGTGTGGAACTATCGCGGCTTGCGCAAGGACGACCCCAATGACCGGGTTTACCATGAGCACCGGCGGGAACTGCGCGGGCTGCGGGTAATTGCTTCCTGGCTGAATGACGCCGACCGGCGGGCGGCCAACACCCTGGCGGTTTACACCGAGGAAGAGGGCCGGAAGTATATCAAACATTACATCATCGATATGGGCTCTACCCTGGGCAGCAACAACAAATTTCCCCACGCACCCAAATACGGCAACGAATACTTAGTCGATCCGCGCAGCATCCTGCGCTCATTCCTCTCCCTGGGGTTGTGGGTTAAGCCCTGGGAATTTGAAACTGCTCATCTCAACCCGAAGTATCCCTCGGTCGGATACTTTGAGTCGGAGATCTTTAACCCGGGCAGTTGGGTGCCGACCTACCCCAATCCGGCCTTTGAACGGGCTACCCTGCGGGACGCTTTTTGGGGAGCAAAGATTGTGATGTCTTTCCGGGATGAGGATATCCGCGCTATTGTCAAAACGGCTGTGATGAGTGATCCTGAGGCGGAAGCCTACCTGATCCGCACATTGATTGAGCGGCGGGATAAGATCGGCCGGTATTGGTTTGCCCGGATTGCCCCATTGGACCGGTTCCGGATCCGCCAAAGTGCAGCAAAAGCCATTGAGCTGACCTTTAGCGATTTGGCGGTGGAATACGGGTTGGAATCGGCCGGGGAGCGCCGCTATCACTATCGGCTTTTTCATCGGAAACGGCCCATCGGCGCGGCTGGCGTAACAAAACAACCCGTCATAGCGCTTTCCCGCCCCGGGCCGCCGACGCCGTTGCAAAACTACCTGGCCGAGGCGCGCATCAATTCTGAAGAAGATAAAATTTTCCGGGCGGAGTTGCGTATCGAACAGGCCGGGCAACTGAGTAAAAAGGTTGCGGTCTATTTCTACTTTCCCGGGCCGGATCGACCCGGGCGGGTGGCGGGCATAGAGCGCGAAGAGTAAACCCGCTAAAAAAAGAGCTGACCCGCTTTGCCGCGAATCAGCCCACACTTACCTCTCCGTAAGGGGTTCAGGACTCAAGTATGGTGCGAATCCCTTCGAAAACCGCTTCCATACTTTGCTTTCCGTCTACTTTAAAAAAGTGATTTTCTTCCTGGTAATACTCGATGAGCGGTGCGGTGCTGTCGTGGTAGATTCCCAGCCGGTTTTTAATGGTCTCTTCTTTGTCGTCGTCCCGCTGGAGCAGGGGGCCGCCGCATTTATCGCAGATATCCGGCTGACTGGGCGGGCTGACAATTAAATTATAAATCGTACCGCATTGCGAACAGACCCGCCGGTTGGTCAGGCGTTGAATGATGTCCTCGGCAGGCACATGAATTTCGATCACTTTCAAGTCGTGGATACCCATTTTTTTCAGGATGTCATCCAGTCCCTGCGCCTGGGGAATGGTGCGCGGAAAACCGTCCAGAATAAAACCTTTTGCACAATCCGCTTCGTGGAGCCGCTGATCTACAATCTGGAGAATCAGGTCATCCGATACCAGTTCGCCCCGTTCTAAAACCGATTTCACCTGTAATCCCAACGGCGATTCTTTTTTAATCTCTGCACGAAGAATGTCTCCGGTGGAAATCTGGGGAATATGGTAGTGTTCCATAATCATCTTGGCCTGTGTGCCTTTTCCAACCCCGGGTGCGCCCAGCAGAATGATATACATAGCCGACTCCTCTACGTTAAATGGTCTTTTCTCCCAACTCTTCCAGCAAATATAAGAAAAAAGTCACAATAACATGCAAGAAAATTCTGAAAATAGAATTTCACTGCCGGAGTCTCAGGAAACTTCCATGTTCTAAAGGTTTCCAAGGAAGTTTATCCGCACTGTTTTGTGGGGATAGACCCGGAGAGCAAATCAGGGATGGTTTGCCCGGGCTGCGGTGTATAAGCGCCCCCGGCATCGTTTTCCCTCCCGGCCGGGATTTACGACGCTGTTCCCTCCCTGGCAAGAAGGGGAATCCGGCGGATTTGCCATATCTTTAAGGTTTACGCTGCCGGTATTTATCGGGAAGCCTGCATAAAACGGGCGTGGTCCGGGTTCTGATCGTTCCCTGCGGCCAATTGGCCGCAGGCGGCGGCAACATCCGCACCCCGGCTTTTCCGCAGGGTGATCGCAAACGTGGCCGGCTCCAGGGCTTTGATAAACTTGCGGAACCGCTCTTCTGAGGGGGCGGAAAATCCCAGGCTGGTGTCATTGTAGGGGATCAGGTTCAGCTTGCAGCGCAAGGGGGAGAGCAGTTTGATCAATGCCCGCGCTTCGGCCGGAGAGTCGTTTACGCCTGCCAGCATCACGTACTCAAACGTAATCCGCCTGCGGGTATGCAACCGGGTGTAGTAGGCGGCGCTTTCCATCAACTCCTCCAGGGAAAATTTATCCGCCAGCGGCATCAGCCGGCCCCGCAGTTCCTGGGTCGGCGCATGGAGGGAGATGGCCAGGCTGAAGGGCTGCCGCTCATCGCTAAACTGATAAATCTTAGGCACAATCCCCACGGTGGAGACGGTGATTTTTTTGGCGGCAATCGCCAGCCCTTCCGGATCGGCTAAAATGTGACAGGCCTTTATGACCCGCGAGTAGTTCAGAAACGGCTCGCCCATGCCCATCAGCACTACATTGGTTGGCTTTTCCCCGGCGTCGCGGCCGATCCGGATGACCTGTTCGACAATTTCGCCGCTGCTGAGATTGGAGAGAAAACCCATCGTGCCGGTGGCGCAAAACCCGCAGCCCATGGCACAGCCGACCTGGGAGGAGATGCAGATGGTTTTGCGGCTCCCCTCGGGAATGTAGACGCTCTCCACTTCGTACCCGTTAGGAAGCTGCCAGAGGTATTTAATAGTACCGTCCTGCGAAACCGTCCGGGCCTTGAGCG
>JAJRYW010000553.1 GCA_024275555.1 Calditrichota bacterium
ATGTCCCCCCTTAATCCCCCCGAAATCGGGGGGAAACCGGCCTCCCTCCCCGATTTCGGGGAGGGCTGGGGTGGGGAAATTTCATGGGAAATTCGTTCATCACATTCAAACAATTTCATTCTCATACTAATTCACGCCTCTATAATACCTGAAATTGTGAGAGAGCACCACTTTTCTTTTTATTCTTCTTTAGTCAATTCACCGGCAAGTAGTTCCGCCTGTTTTAATACCGTTATAACGCGTCGCAAAACAATTCCCTGTGAATTTCAAACGATTTTTCCCATTCCTGTAACACAATTTGACCAATTTCCGACAGGATCATTTCGTGATGAATAATTTCGCCAAATAAATGTTCGCGATTTGCTGTGCAAATGGCGATAAAATAGGAGGCATTCCACCCATAATCCCAGGATTTCAGCCGGGCGGATTCAATCCGGTATTTGTTTTTAAATCGATCGCTCATTTTTCCCTAACGATAAGTCCAACAAACGGTCTTCTACTAACGTTTTATAGAAATCGATTTCAGCGAAGGTCCTAGAAATAACTACGTCTTGGTTAAAACAAAATTGGCCACGCCGTTTTTATTAACGCCGGAACCCATCTCCAACTCAACCCTCCAGCAGCGCCAGAATCTCACGCAGTTCCAGTTTAACCTCGGCGAGGTGGCGCTTGAGTTCCAGCACTTCCTTCTCCTCATCATTGATGGGATTGGATTTGAGATGTTCCGAGATTTGCGGCGGGGTCAGTTTTTTTTCCACGAGCAACTCCTTAATTTGCAGCAGCAGGGTTAAATCTTTCTCCGTGTAATAGCGGTTTCCGGCCCGGTTGCGGTAGGGTTTTAACTGGACGATATCCTCCTCCCAGCGCTTAATCGTATCGGACTGGAGTTCCAGCATCTCCGCCGCCTGGCGAAGCGAATAATAAAGCCGTTTCTGAGGTTTTTGAATACGCATGGCGTCTCCCAATTCCAGGTAGCCTATATTGCAATATAAGGGAGGATACATCTATTTTCAACAAGTAATGCCAATTCGGTGTTGAGATGCTATTGTGGCAAAGAACCGTTGTTTGGGGGATTTTAGAGTATTTTTTGAAAACAGTCATCCAATCTGAAGAAAAATCAGTGTTCATCCGCGGCCAAAGAAAAAGTGTTTTGATCCTAATCATTTTCAGCGTCGGCTATTTAACTGCTATTCACCTGAATAATTGCGGTTTGAAGAGCCGTTGGTAGAGCGGCGTTAGCGATGCGCCCCAGGTTAAGGCCCGCAGATAACGGTGGAGTGTCGGGGACGGCTGCCCCTGCTGCAAATAACGGAACAGTTTGCCCGGCGGGGTTGCCTGGCAGACCGGGATTCGCGGGAGCAGAAAGGGGTCGGCGGGATGCTGGGAGCGGCCCACCCCCACACAGGCAATCCGGTAGCCGCACTGCCGCACCAGCAAGGTTTCCCGCGCCGAGGCCATCCCGAACGGGTAGGCAAAGCTAATCAGTTCGGCGTCCAGCAGCGCCTCCAGGCGTTTCTTGCTTTCGCAGATTTCGGTTTGGCAGAGGGCGGTGGATAAATACGGCAGTGCGATGTGGCGGAGGCCGTGTCCTCCCGCTTCCCAACCGGACTTCAGCAGTTCCTTCAGTTGCTGCCGATCCATATGAGGAAAGCGCAGCCCCCCTAAATTGGCGTCCCAGGTGTTCTGTTCTCCCACAAAATCGGCAATTACAAACACCACCCCGGGGAAACCCAACTCCTGCATGATGGGAAAACCGCGGCGAAAGACCGATTCGTAAGCGTCGTCAAAGGTGAGGATACAGGGTTGTTCCGGCAGCGCCTGGCCGGACAGCAATTTCTTGAAGGTTACCGGCGTATACCCGGCTTCCCGGATGTTCAGCAAATGCCGGCGAAAGCGCCCCGGGGAGAGGGCGTTGATCCCCACCTCGTACCCCGGCTCGATCTTGTGAAACATAAAAACCGGGATCGATTGAAGAGGGGTCCCCTCAATCACCATTGGCCCGGAAATCATACAGCGGCGCAGAAAGCCGTTCTGCCAGCAGCGGATGGGCCACACGGCCCTCGAAGATGGCCAGGCCGGTGCTGCACTGTTCATCCTGCTTCAGCGTCTCAA
>JAJRYW010000554.1 GCA_024275555.1 Calditrichota bacterium
AGCCCGGTGTTAATGAGAAAGAAATTATTACATAGCCGTTTTAACGGCTTTCCATTGTGCAATTTGACATGCGCCCTAATAAGATCTAATATATTCTGTTAGAGAATGGAGAAACTGCGCATAATGCTTTCTTCGATAGATCTTATGGTAAAAGGGAAGAATAAATGAAAGTCAAATATTTCCAAGAAACGGATACACTCTACGTTGAATTATCAGATTCTGAAGTTGTCGAGAGCAGAGAACTCAACGAAAACGTTTATGTCGATTTTGATGCTGAGGGGAAGGCTGTAAGTCTCACAATTGAACATGCCAAAGCGTCATCCGGCAAATTTGATTTCTCCTATGAAACGGCGGCAATCTAATTTTCCGGAGTATCCCCCAGGATAAATCCTTTTTGTTTTTTTGGTGTGTTAGGCAGGCGAAAAATTTCTGAACGAGAAAGTATGGCGCATATCCTTTTAGTTGATGATGATTACGATGTTTTGGAATTACTGACCGATACGCTCATCAGCGTAGGGCATCTGGTTACCACCACGGTAAACGGGCTGCAAGCCTACCAGAGTTTTTCCCAGGGGAGTTTTGATCTGGCCATCGTAGATGTAGAGATGCCGGAGATGAACGGCCTGGAGTTTACCGCCAAAGTACGGGAAGAGGCTCCCGATTTTCCGGTTATTCTGATCACCGGCTATTCCCACCTTTACCGCCCGGAAGATGTACTCAGCCTGGATGTCGAGGCCTTCTTAAAAAAACCGCTCAATCTTCCCGATTTAATCAAAATTGTCGACCGGATTCTGGAGCATCGTAAAAATGAAGAATAGTTCGCCTTTCTCATGGGCGGGATTCCCGGCAGGTCGAAGCATCCCGGTCTTGTTTGCCCTGGCCATGGTACTGGCTTCTTCCTGCTCCAGGAACAGCACCGCTCCGAACGGCGGCGAAAATCCGCCTCCGGCAACGGCGCCGGTAATTCAGCCGCTGATACTCTCCGTTCTTCCCCACGACTCCAGCGCTTTTACCCAGGGGCTGCTCTTCCACGAGGGCGTCTTTTACGAGAGCACCGGCCTCTACGGCCGCTCGGAAATACGCAAAGTAAATCCCGGTACCGGGGCGGTGCTGCAGCGGCGCCGGCTGGGCAGCGATTTCTTCGGAGAAGGATTAACGCTTAAAGATAACCGGCTGATCCAGCTTACCTGGCTAAAGCGCCGCGCTTTTGTCTACACCCCGGATCAATTTAGCAAAGTGGACAGCTTTAGCTATTCCACCCAGGGGTGGGGGCTTACCAATGACAACTCCCGGTTTATTATGAGCGACGGGAGCGATAAGCTCTTTTTTCGGGACGATAATTTCCGCCTGCTCGGCGAGGTTGCCGTAACCCTCGATGGAAAGCCGGTCGCGCAATTGAACGAACTCGAGTACGTCGACGGAAAGGTCTACGCCAATGTCTGGAAGAGCGATATAATTCTGGAGATTAATCCGGCCGACGGCGCGGTTGTGCGGGTGATTGACTGCTCGGCAATTGTTGCGCAGGAAAACGCCGCCGGTTCCCAGGCTGTGCTGAACGGAATTGCTTATCATCCCTCCCGCCGGGTGTTTTACCTGACCGGCAAACTCTGGAAGCACATCTACGAAGTGCGCCTGGAAGCTTCCCCTGCCAATTAAGATTGGAGCCCCGGGAGCGTAGCAGGCCGGCGCCAGGAACGGAGAGTACAGCCAATTAGTTTTTCCCCTCCACGGACGGACCTTCCAGGCAGGAGCCTGGAACGAGTAGTCAACGAGTGAACTACAGCGCTTCCGGCGACTATTTCCCGGCGCAATGGTCAAATTCCGTCCCGTCTCGTCGCCTGGCAACCGGCCGGTCTGTAACCTTTTCTAGCGGCCTCGCATCTATTAAGTCTACCATATTGCGGCAAAGGAATATAAAATGCGTAAAAAAAACAGGAGTGTATTGTGAAAAGCGTATCCAAAATCTTCCAAGTACTACTACTCATAATGAGTTTTGCGGCGGCAACCTACGCCGGCGAGACTTCCGAGCGCCCGCTGTCTTTAGCGGAAGCGCTGGAAATCGGCCAGCAGCAGGGCTATGCCGTGCTGATTGCCCGGGCCCAATTAAGCGAGGCCAAAGGGCAAAGCCTGGAAGCCTGGAGCGGTTTCCTGCCCCGCCTGACCCTCTCCGAAACGTATATCAAAACCAACGAGCCGGTTTCCGTTTTCGGACTGAAGTTGAAGCAAGGGGTCTTCTCCCAGCAGGATTTTGCACTCCCCGCCCTGAACAATCCGGCCAAATTTGAAAACTACACCGGTTTGGCAAAGCTGGAAGTTCCCCTGCTGAACCTGGACGCCGTTTTCGGAAAAGCGGCGGCCGTAAAGATGGTTTCGGCGCGTAAAGCCGGTTTAAAGCGCGCCGGCCAGGTGCTCACCCACTACATTCGTGCAGCCTATTACGGCCTGCTGCTTTCCCGGCAAAATCTACAGGCAATCCGGGCCGCTGTTGCTTCTGCGGAAACCCACCGGGATAACGCCCGGGCGGCATATCAAGAAGGGCTGATCAGCCGGGCCGATTTTCTGGCCGCGGAGGTGCGCCTGGCGGAGTTGCTGGAGCAGGAAATCATGGCCGGCAACCAGGTGCACCAGGTTAACGACGGCTTGAAGCTGCTGCTGGGTGTTGCCGATGCAGTGGTCTTTGTACCTACTGACAGCATGACCGTTCCGATGGTTTCCATCGATTCGGAAAACCCCTTCATCGCGCTGGGAGAGCGGGCCGATTTAGCCGCCTTCCGTTTTCAAGAGCAAGCCGCCCGGAGGAATCTCTGGGCAGTGCGGGGCCGCTGGATGCCTCGTGTAAACGCCTTCGGATTGCGGGAATGGAACGGTGCGGAAGCTTTCCGGGACAATTCCAATAATTGGACCGTCGGGGTACAGCTCTCCTGGAATGTTTTTGACGGTTTCGGACACTGGGGCCGCTCCAAACAAGCCGCGGCAAAATTAAGCCAGGTGCGCTATCAGCACAGCCAGGCCCGCCAGCAGGCCGAAAATGAGGTTGCCGCAGCGATGCGCAACATCCGCGCCGCCCGCCAGCGCATCAAAGTGGCCGAAGGGGCGGTACAACAGGCCCGGGAAAGCCTCAATATCGTCGAAGCCCGATTCCGGGAAGGCCTGGAAAAAACCTCGGAACTGTTGGATAAAGAAGTCATGTTTACCAACGCCAAATTGCGGCTGCTGAAAGCCGTGCACGATTACAACCTGGCCCTCAGCGAATATGAACTCGCCAGCGGGGCAAAAATTTTGGAAAACAATTAAAGAATAAAGCCAAAGGAGCACTGGAATGACCAGGTACAGGATATTATTAACAATCACAGGAATGATATTCGCCTTGCTGGTAAGCTGCGGGGAAGAACAAGCGGACCAGCAAGCTTATTCCGAACCGGTAAGCGTAAAGACGATGACTGTAGAAGTTCAACCGGCGCAATTGAGCAGCAGTTATGCCGGTTCGGTAGAAGCCCTGGAGAAGGTGCGGCTTTCCACCCGGATTTCCGGTTGGGTAGACGCCATTCACGTAGCTGAAGGCGATGCGGTAAGAAAAGGGGCCGTGCTGGTCTCCCTGCGCAACCAGGATTTAAAAGCCAAACTGGCCCAGGCCCAGGCCGCTATCCAGGAAGCCGAAGTGTACTATGCCAATATGGAAAAGAACCTGAAGCGTACTGAATCCCTCTTTGCCCAACAAGCGGCAACTCAAAAAGAGCTGGAAGATATGCAAGCCGCTTTTGCCAGCGCAAAATCCGGGCGGGAACGGGCCTACCAGATGAAAAATGAGGTGGAAGAGTATCTCCAATACGCGCTACTGAAAGCGCCTTTTGATGGGATCGTCACCCGTAAATATGTGGAAGTTGGCGACCTGGCCAACCCCGGCCAGCCGATCATAGAAGTGGAAAACATCCGCCAGGCAAAAATCGTCGCCAAAGTCCCGGAAAGGGAAATTTCCCAACTTCAGTTGGGAATGCCGGTGTCGATCGAGGTCAGCGCCCGGGGCAAGTCGGCAACTTTGCTGACCGGCGCAGTCGACCAGATCGTTCCCGCCGCCGATCCGATGAGCCGCCAATTCGAAATCAAAGTGCTGGTGGATAATCCCGGCGGACAACTCAAATCCGGTATGTTTGCCCGCATCGCCCTGAAGAAAGCCGGAGACTCAACCATTTTTATCCCCGCTTCGGCCATCTTCCGGCGCGGCCAGTTGGAAGGCGTCTATATCGCCGACGATCAAAATCGTGCGGTTCTGCGCTGGGTGCGCAGCGGCGCTGATTTCGGCAATCAAACTGAAATCCTGAGCGGGCTGAACCCCGGCGATCGCCTGATTATCAGCAAAGTGGATAATCTTTCCGATGGCCAACCGGTGGAGGTGTCCCCATGAAAAAAGGAATTGCAGGAAGCCTTGCGGGCGCTTTCATCAACTCCAAATTAACCCCGCTGTTGATTGTCAGCGCCCTGCTGATTGGAGTTTTTGCCACCTACCTTACCCCGCGTGAGGAGGAGCCGCAAATTGTCGTGCCCATGGTCGACATCCTGATTCCCTATCCCGGCAGCAGCGCTAAAGAGGTAGAGGAACGGATTGCCCGTCCCCTGGAGCAGGTTCTCTCGGAAATCTCCGGAGTAGAATATGTTTATTCGATGTCGCGACCGGATTTTGCCATCGTTACGGCGCGGTTTTACGTGGGCGACGACACCGAAAAAAGCCTGGTAAAGCTCTGGAGCGCCATGATGAAAAATATGGATATCATGCCGCCCGGGGTACACTTTCCCCCCCTGATCAAAATACAGGCCATTGACGATGTGCCGGTGCTGACCCTGACCCTTTGGAGCGAAAACTACGACGGCTACCAATTACGGAGGATCGGTGCGGAACTGGGGAAGGAAATTAAAAAGATTAAAGATGTTTCCCAACTGGAGTTGAGCGGCGGTCTGCGCCGCAAGGTGCAGATTATGCTCGACCAGGCCCGCATGCGCGCTTATCATATCGATCCGATCCAGGTAGCTCAACAGTTGCAGGCGGCCAACCAAAACATGAGTGTGGGAAGTTTCCAGCGCTTAAACCGGGATTTTCTGGTAGAGACCGGTCAGTTTCTGGAGAACGTGGAAGATGTGCGGACTCTGGTTGTCGGCGTGTCTAACAATAGCCCGGTCTATTTAAAAGACATTGCCCGGATTGTTGACGGGCCGGAGGAGATCAGCAACTATGTGTTTTTTGGTCTTGGGGACGAGACGGCCGACAAAAAGATTGCCGCGGATGGCGGAAACCGGCTTTATCCGGCCGTAACACTGGCAATCGCCAAGCGGAAAGGCTCGGACGCCATGCGTGTTGCCGAGCAGGTGCTGAAAACCGTCGAGGGCTTGAAAGGCCGGCTGATCCCCGCCGATGTGCATGTCACCGAAACCCGCAACTATGGCAAAACCGCCTCGGATAAAGTAAACACCCTGCTGGAACACCTCTTCGGCGCCATCCTGGCCGTGACGGTGATTGTCGGTATTTTCCTGGGCTGGCGGGGCGGCCTGGTAGTCTTTGCCTCGGTGCCGGTCACTTTTGCACTCACTTTGTTCGTTTACTACCTGTTCGACTACACCCTGAACCGGGTGACCCTGTTTGCCTTAATTTTTGTGACCGGGATCGTGGTGGATGACTCGATCATCATCGCCGAGAATCTGCACCGGCACTTTTCTTTCAGCCGTTTTCCTAAATTGCAGGCCGCACTGACGGCCATCAATGAAGTCGGCAATCCCACCATTCTGGCAACTTTTACCGTTATTGCCTCGGTCTTACCGATGGTGTTTGTCTCCGGATTGATGGGCCCCTACATGAGCCCCATGCCCATCGGCGCCTCGATGGCAATGATGTTCTCGCTTTTAGTGGCCCTGGTCGTCACCCCCTGGCTGGCTTTTCGCTTGTTAAAGAAAGAGGAAAGCCCGGAAGACAACGAGATCGCCAATCTGGAAAAATCACTCACCTACCGGTTTTACCAAAAAACATTGGCGCCGTTAACGGAAAACCTTCGCAAAGCCCGGCTTATTTTAGGCGGAATTACGTTGTTGCTGCTGATGGCCATAAGCTTACTCTTCTTCCGGGTGGTGGAAGTTAAAATGCTGCCTTTTGATAATAAGAGCGAGTTTCAGGTAATTATCGATATGCCCGAAGGAACTACCCTGGAACAAACGGCGACAACAGCCCGGGAAATTTCCCGGTACCTGGCCGGGGTTCCTGAAGTAAAGAATTTCCAGTATTACGCCGGTATTTATGCGCCAATCAACTTTAACGGGCTGGTGCGGCACTATTACCTGCGCCAGGGGCCCACGGTGGCAGACATCCAGGTAAATTTAGTGGATAAATCCGAGCGCAGCGAGCAAAGCCACGACATTGCCAAGCGGGTGCGCCCGGCGATTCAAGCGATTGCCGCGAAATATGGGGCCCGGGTTAAAATTGCCGAAGTGCCTCCCGGTCCGCCGGTGCTTTCCACCCTGGTGGCGGAAGTCTACGGCCCGACCTATGAGGAGCAAATCGAGGTAGCCCGGAAAATTCTGGAAATATTCGAACAAACTGCCGGTGTGGTAGATTCTGACTGGATGGTGGAAGATGACCAGGTTATCTACAACATCGTCGTCGACAAAGAAAAAGCCGCTTTGACCGGCATCAACACCCAGCAGGTCGCCCAGACCCTGCGCATAGCCCTGAACGGCGCGGAAGTGGGCCTACTGCACGATCCCTATGAGATTGAACCGGTGGCCCTGGAGTTGCGCCTGGATCGAGCCCAGCGATCTTCAATCGATCAGCTCACCGGCGTTTCGGTGCGCTCCATGACCGGGCAGTTGATCCCCATTGCCGACCTGGTCAAGGTGGTCAAACAATATCAGGACAAAAGCATCTTCCATAAAAACCTGCGCCGGGTAGTATATGTCACCGGAGATGTGGCCGGAGAGATCGAAAGCCCGGTTTACGCCCTGTTGGATATGGATGAAAAGCTGAAGCAAATCGAACTCCCACAAGGATACCGGATCGACCCGGTCTATGTAGGCGATCCGTTCCTGGAAGAAGAAATCATGGTTAAGTGGGATGGAGAATGGTTCATTACCTACGAAGTTTTCCGTGATCTCGGCGCGGCGTTTGCCGTCGTGCTGGTGATTATTTATCTGCTGATCATCGGCTGGTTCCAATCCTTTAAAGTGCCCCTGATTATGATGGTGGCAATTCCCCTGAGTTTGGTGGGGATTATTCCCGGCCACTGGTTTCATGGTGCATTTTTTACCGCCACCTCGATGATCGGGATGATTGCCCTGGCAGGAATTATGGTGCGCAACTCGATTCTGATTATTGACTTTATCCAATTACGGCTGAGTGAGGGTGTGCCGCTGAAACAGGCCGTTGTCGAAGCAGGGGCCGTCCGCACCCGGCCCATCTTACTTACCGCCGGCACTGTGGTAATCGGCGCAATTGTAATTCTGTTCGATCCGATTTTCCAGGGACTGGCCATTGCCCTGATGTGGGGGGCGTTTGCCTCGACCATTTTAACCCTGGGCGCGGTGCCGCTCATCTACTACATGGTCGAGAAAAAGAATTATCCGGATCCGCTCCCGGAAACTCCGCAGGAAGGAGAAGCGCAAAATTCCGGTGAAAATAAAGAATAAACAAACTTTGATTGGGCGGCTTCCGCGCCGGGGCCGCCCAACCTTTAACGGAGGATGAAACAATGAAATTAATTGTCCTGATGAGTCTCAATGAATACAAAGAGCAGATCCGGAAGGTCTTTGTGGAGCACAACGTTGAGATTTACAGCGAAGTGGAAGTCACCGGCCATACCGCCGAGACGATCCGCCGCTACGGCTTCTGGCACTCTGAGAAAGATTTACCGCTGTTTTCCACCCTTTACTTTGCCCTGGTGCCCAAAGAAAAGGCCGACGAAGTCATGAATGATCTGGAGAAGAAAGACTGGGAATCGGATATCGGCCGGCCGCCCCGGGCCTTCCAGGTGGATGTGGAACGCGTGATTTAACCATGTTGCACAAAAACATTCAGCCGGCTTTTATCGGCCGCTTTCGGGGTCTCAATCGACACCCCCTGGGGGGAAATACTCCCTGCTTGGAAAATGTTCTATTACGGTACCTGCATAAGTTTGCAGCAATGTGAACACAGGTATAAAACGGAAAGTATTATCAAGGAGAATTATTATGACAATTCAACGAATGGTTCGCATCATCGCAGGATTTTTTATCATCCTGTCGGTTCTGCTCTATTCCGAAACAAACAGCCCGGAGAGCATCTTTGCCCGTCCGAACTGGCTGTGGTTTACGCTTTTTGTGGGCGTCAACCTGCTGCAATCCGGCCTGACCAAATGGTGCCTGATGGAAGACATCCTCAAGAAACTGGGACTCAAAGGTGAAAAGCTGAGCCAATCACAGAAAGCTTAATACGGAACCGGCGGGCTCACCGCCCAAGGATTTCCAGACTGATGTTCTTTGAAAAACGAATCATATCAAATCTGAATTTTAGCAGGCGCAGGCTTTTGGCTGCGCCATGTGCTAACGGTTCCTGCGGAATACCCCGGTAAAAGCGGGCTAAGCTTTACGGAACCCGGGGTGAATCTCCAAAGGCCAATAGCTCAGTATATTTTTTTAGGGCGGTTTTTGAATTACACATCGTAAAGAAGGAGGAGTGCGGGCCTGCAATTCCGGTACAAATGGATGGGATGGTGCAGCGACGCATGGTAAACCACGACAATGATTGCGATTTCGTCTATACCTGCTCTTGTTTCGGCAATCTTCATGTTTTCCCTGGGAATGATTTCTCTTTTCGGGGGAAAACTGGAGCGAGTGAATATTATATTCTCCCTCTATGCCTTTGCCCTGGGGGCGGCCGCACTCACTTCCTTCTTGTTCTTTGAATCGCCCCAGCCGGAGAGCGCTGCTTACCTGCTGAAGTTTCCGGCGCTCTTTGCTATCAGTGCGGATATTCTGATTATCTATTATGTGCTCATCTTAACCGGGTACATCCGGGAACTCTCCCGTAAATTTCTGGGCGTCAGCCTGCGTACTTACTTAGTGGCGCTGGTCAGTTTTGGAGTGCTGTTGGCGGCCCTGTGTCTCTTCACCGATCAAATTATCGACTTTCTGCCTTTTAGCGCACTTGCCGGTCACCGGGAGTGCTACGGGCCGCTTTTCTATCCGCTGGTGTTTGGCTTTTCGCTCTTTTCTTTAGCCATTTTTATCCTGCTGCACAAAGCCTACCGGAGGGCAACCTGCGCCCCGGAGCGGATCAACCTGCGCTGCAATTTAGTCGGCTTTTACAGTCTCTATATCCAGGCGGGAATTATGCTGATTTACCTTCCGCTCTGGGGGGTGGAAAGTTACGCTTATGCCTTTGTTCCTTTTACGATTGCCGCGATCATTTTTTACCTGGCCATTGTGCGCTACCAGTTTAGCCAGATCGAAGAGCTGAACCGCGGCCTGGAACGTAAAGTAGTGGAGCGCACCCGGGAGCTAAAACGGACCCAGGCGCGCCTGGCCGAGGAGGAAAAGATGGCCGCCCTGGTGCGCCTGGTGGCCGGGTTAGCCCACGAAATCAACAATCCCCTGGGCGCATTGCTAAGCAACAATGATTCTATCCGCCGCAGCGTTGCACATCTGCAAAACCGCGTCAGCCCCGCGGAACTGGAACGCAACGGGAAACTCTTTATGTTATTGGATAAACTAAGCCGGGCAAATTACTACAGCGGCAAACGAATTGAGCACCTGGTAAGCAAGCTGAAATCCTTTGCGCACCTGGATGAGGCGGAAGTGCAGATGATCGATATCAACGAGGCTGTCGAGACAACCCTGTCGGTGCTGCATCACCAGATAAAGGAGCAGGTTGAGGTGGATTTGCGGCTGGAAAAGCTGCCGCCGCTGCTGGGAAAAGCCAATCACTTTAACCAGGCCATCATGCACTTGCTGGACAACGCCCTGGAAGCCATCGACGGCCGGGGCCGGATTTTTATCCACACCCGCAGCGAGGAAGATTCGATTATCATCGAAGTCAGCGATGACGGGCGAGGTATCCCGGAAGCGCATCGGAACAAGATCTTTGACCCGGGATTTACCACCAAGGGCAGCGGCGTGGGGGCCGGCCTGGGGCTGTCGATTGCCCGGCAGGTGATTAAAGACCACCAGGGAGAAATTTTTCTGAAAAGCGAGGAAGGCCGGGGGACCACGATCCGGGTGGAGTTGCCATTCTTGACCCAAGAAGTCTCAATAAAACAATCCGACAAGTAAAAATTTCATTATTGGTTAAAAAGCAAATTTCCATCCTCTCAATTCATTGGCTTTTTCGACATATTTGATGTGAGGACGATCGTTTATAGCTGGTGGAAGATGGATGAGAGGACGTAAGTCTTTTATAAACTTTTCTATACCGCCATCTAATCCGGTTTCCTGAAGCGTCTTCATTTTAGTTTCATTAAAGAGAATTTGATATTCTTTGTTGAAGGTTACCAGGGCATTATCGTATGCTCTATGGTGCAATGCACATAAAGCTAAACCGTTGGCGGTTTCATCGCTACTGCTTTCGTAACTTACCGGCAGGATATGAGCTGCATCAATTAGTTTTAACTGTAAATCGCAAAATGCACATTTATGGCTGTATGCCGTCATTACTCGAGATTTAAAACTACTATCTCGAATTTTTCGTGAAATATTTATAACCGTAGTCTTCCTTGGCCCACTTATTTTCTGAATAATTGTTTCGTTGACTTCCTCAGAGCTTTCCGATGCTCCTTCCAGAATCTCATAATCGTCCATCGATTCTCCGAACGAATGCAGAGATTCTAAGTTTCGGATATATTCAACAAAAAAATCCGGTCTAAATGCAATTGCGATCTCTTTGTTTTCTTTGAGCGAAGGTGCAAAACCTTTCATGTAAGCTTGTCTTAAAGCCTTTTCTTTAATTTGAATTGATGGAGAAAAACCAAGTTTTTGTGTATGAAAGTTAAAATCGAATCCGGCAAAGACTTCACCTTCTTTCCACCATCCCAGAATAAGTGTTTTGCCGTTAATTTCCGGTTCAAATTGTGCCACACCGGTAATTTGAATTCTAAATTCGTGGATAGGCCTCTTAATTCCCCCGCCATGTGTTATATACCAAATGTATATTCTAACATTGTAACTTTCCGCACCTCGGTAAATTTTTAACCGGAAGGGGTGGAGCCGGGGATCTGAAAGGTAAAGAACATTCCAGCCATCATCATTGATTGACTGAACAATTTTTTCGAGTAATTTATACTTTCTGTGTTTTTTCATTGCTTAACCCGGCGAACAAGTCAATCTGGTCATCAAAACGAAACTTACTTCCGTTTAAATACTCCTCTTCTAACTCTATTGCAATCCATCTTCTACGCAGTATTTCAGCTGCAAAACCTGTTGTATTGGAACCGGCGAATGGATCCAGAACAAAATCATTTTCATCTGTTAAAAAGTTTATAAAAAAAATTGCAAAGTCTTTTGGAAATCTGGCCGGATGCGGTTTGATTTCAGCCTTCCGACATTGACGAAGATACAAACTGTTGGATTCAGTATTTGCGAGTTCTAATACATTAGGCGGGATTGCCCCTTTGTTGTCCTTACTGAAATTTTCAGAAATGTCATGTCCACTGGGCCGTAACTTAGCTTTGTATCCGTTTTTCAATAATGACTTCATGCTCTTACTATAGGGTTTTAAAACCTTTCTGTTATCGGCTTTTGGATATTCTGATTTTCAGAGCCACCATACTACATTTACTGAGTCCTTCACCCTTATTCTTTTAACATTTACCCATTCTGCAGGAGCCGGTAATCGTGCCGGGTTGTAGTGATAAAACTCTTGTGCTAAATTGAATTTTAATTCTTTGCACATTCTCACCAACAACTCAAATTGATAGATGCTTCTGACAGGGCGACCGGGAAGATAAGCTCCACCTAAATCGATCACTAATGATCCATCTTCAACCAATATTCTTCTAAACTCTTTTGCAAATTCCAGAAACCATTCCACATACTCGTCTGCACTCTTATTGCCATATTCTTTCTTCCTGGTCAAAGCGAATGGAGGAGAAGTAAGAATTAAATTTACGCAATCATCCCTTATGTTTTTCAATATGTCGAGACTATCATTAAGATATGCTGAACCGAAGTTCTTGCTGTAATAAGGGGCAAAATAGTTATTATTATCGATTAAAAGTTCGCGAAGAAAATCAGCTTTCCCCATTTTTCATTTTCCTTACATCCAAGTCTAAAATATGAGATTTAACCCAAAAGGGATTGATTGTTCTAATTTTAATGAAGTTAATCTGATTACGCAAAAGGTTATTGCATGTTTTAATTAGAAAGATTCAAAACAGTCTTGTTCATTGATAATCTTATAATTCAAATAATGTATAGGGTTACATCGCCAGCAGAACCACCACACTGCGCGGGCCGACAGTATAAGGCCGGTCATCGGGCAACTCCACTTCTTTACCGGGCTCGCAAATATCCTCCGGGGGGCCCAGGAACGTGTCCACCACCCGTCGCCACTGCCGTTCCTCCGGAAGCGGGGGAAGCCCAAAAGACAGCGCCTCCCAATAGGCGTTGGCAATAATATAGATATCCTGATCCTCGGGGTTATTACTCAGCAGCAGCGCCAGCGAGCGCGACTCGTACGACCAATCCGGCTGCCCGAAGCTGGGGCCGTGCCAGCTAATCCGGGGACACTCCCACTCCCCTTCTTCGGAAAACTGTTCTCTACGCAAATTCGGATGTTCCTTGCGGAATCGGATCAGCCCGGTGAAAAACCGCTGAATATCCCGGTAGTCCTCCCCGCGTCGCCAATCCAGCCAGCTTATTTCGTTATCCTGGCAGTAGGCGTTGTTGTTGCCCCGCTGGGTGCGCCCGATTTCATCGCCGGCAAGGATCATCGGCACGCCGTGGGAGAGCAGCAGCAGTGCGGCAAAGTTCTTCATCTGGCGGCGGCGCAGCCGGTTGATCTCCGCATCGTTGGCGGGGCCCTCCACACCGCAATTCCAGCTAAAATTGTCATTCGCCCCATCGTGATTATCTTCCCCGTTGGCCAGGTTGTGTTTTTGGTTGTAAGAAACCAGGTCGTGCAGGGTAAAGCCATCGTGGCTGGTGACGAAGTTGATGCTGTGGAACGGGGCCCGCCCGCTGCCCTGGTAGAGATCGGAACTTCCGGAAAGCCGGGTGGAGAGCGCTCGCACCATGCCGGGATCGCCGCGCAGAAACTTGCGCAGGTCATCCCGGAAGCGGCCGTTCCACTCCGCCCAGCGTCCCCAGGCCGGGAAGCTGCCCACCTGGTAAAGCCCGGCGGCGTCCCAGGCTTCGGCAATCAATTTGGTGTGGGCCAGCACCGGGTCATAGGCGATCCGCTCGATCAACGGCGGGTTAGCCAGTACGCTGCCGTCCCGCCCCCGGCCCAGGATGGAGGCCAGGTCAAACCGGAATCCGTCGACATGCATCTCCGTGACCCAATAACGCAGGCAATCCAAAATCATATCCCGCACCACGGGATGGTTGCAATTGAGGGTGTTGCCGCAACCGGAGTAGTTGTGGTATCTGCCGGTGCGGGGATCGAGAATATAATAAACCGAATTATCCAATCCTTTGAAGGAATAGGTCGGGCCGCACTCATTGCCTTCCGCGGTGTGATTAAAAACGATATCCAGAATCACCTCGATCCCGGCTTCGTGCATAGCCTTTACCATCGTTTTGAACTCCCGCACCGGGCCGTCATTCATGTTGTCCACCGCGTAGGAGGCCTTGGGGGCAAAGAAGCCGATGGAATTATATCCCCAGTAATTGAGCAGGCGGTTGCCGGTAGTGGAGCGCACCAGGTTTTCCTCCATCTCCTCAAATTCATTGATAGGCAGCAATTCCACCGCGGTAATGCCCAGGCTCTTCAAATAGGGGATCTTTTCGATGAGCCCTTTAAAAGTACCGGGATGTTGCGCCCCGGAGCTAAAATGGCGGGTAAAGCCCCGCACATGCACCTCGTAGATCACCGAGTCGTGCAGGGGAATATTCAGCGGCCGGTCGTGGCCCCATTCAAAGTCATCTTCCACAACCAGGGAACGGCGGATATTGTTAATCCGCTGCTGGTCCTGCTGGCCTTTGCGATGGTAGAGTTTTCCCCACCGGGGCGCCCCGGAGTAGGCTTTGGCGTAGGGATCGAGCAAAACAATCTCCGGGTTAAAGCGGTGTAACCGGGATTCATCGCCGTAGGCCCGGTAGCCGTAACGAATCCCCGGATCAATCCCGACAATAAAGGCGTGCCAGATATCGCCGGTTTTGTGGTAGCGCGCATCAAGGGGAAATTCCAGCAGCGATTCGTAATCGCCGGGAGTAAACAGCACCAGGGTCACCGCAGAGGCGTCGCGGGAAAAAATCGCAAAGTTAATCCCTCCCCGGCGAATTGTACTGCCTAACGGAATCGGCGACCCCCGCCGGATA
>JAJRYW010000555.1 GCA_024275555.1 Calditrichota bacterium
AGAGAGGATTTCAGCCTCTCCCGCGGCGGCATTGTCAATGTCAGCAAAAAGGTAACCAACTACGAAATTTCCCCGGACGGCAAGCGCGCTTTATTCGGAGCGCGGGGAGAAGTTTTTACCGTGCCGGCCAAACACGGCCCCACCCGGAACATCACCAAAACCTCCGGGGTGCACGAGCGCAATTCCAAGTGGTCCCCGGACGGGCGCTGGATTGCTTTTATCTCCGACCGGAGCGGGGAAAACGAAATTTATATCGCCCCTCAAAAGGGCAACGGAAAACCGCGCCAAATCACCAAAGGGGCGGACACCTACTACTATCAAATCTATTGGTCGCCGGACAGTAAAAAAATCCTCTGGGGCGATAAAAAGCTGCGCTTGCGCTACGTGGATATTCAAACCGGCAAGATTATCGAAGTAGCAAACGCGCAGGCCTGGGAGATGCGCCAGTACACCTGGTCGCCGGACAGCAAATGGATTGCCTACCAGAAATGGGAGACCAGCGGGATCAGCAAAATCTACCTCTATTCCCTGGAGCAGGAGCAATCCTGGGATGTCACCGGCGATTGGTATGACGCCGAAGACCCCGCCTTTAGCGCCGACGGCAAGTATTTGCTCTATGCTTCCAGCCGCTCCTTCAACCCGGTTTACAGCCAGACCGAGTGGAACCATGCTTATGTGGATATGGAAAAAATCTACCTGGTTACTTTAGCAAAAGACACCCCTTCTCCCTTCCAGCCGGAAAGTGATGAGGTTGCCATTCAAAAACCGCCCTCGAAAAAGAAGACCAAAGAGAAGAAGAAAACCGAACCGAAAACCGGGAGTGTGACGGTGCAGGTCGATATTGACGGCATCGGGGACCGGGTGGTGGAAATTCCGGTGCAAGCTTCTCAGTATCGCAACATTGCCTGCCTGGAAAACAAAATTTATTACAACCGCCAGGGCAGCAAAGACGAGAAACCGCGGCTGCTGATGTACGACCTGAAAGAGAAAAAAGAGACCGACCTGGGGCAAATCGACGGCTACGAAATCTCCGCCGACGGCAAAAAGATGCTGGTTTCTCAAAAGCAAAGTTATGCCATTATCGATATTCCCAAGGCGGCGATTTCGCTCAAGGAAAAGCTGGACCTTTCCGGGATGAGCATGACCCTGGACCGCAAGGCGGAGTGGGCGCAGATCTTTGAGGAAAGCTGGCGGCAGATGCGCGACTTTTTTTACGCTCCCAATATGCACGGGGTGGATTGGGCGTCGGTGCGCGACAAATACCGGCCGCTGCTGGCTTATGTCAATCATCGCAATGACCTGACCTACCTGATCGGCGAGATGATTGGCGAATTGAACGTCGGCCACGCCTACGTGGGCGGCGGCGATCGCCCCCAGCCGCAGCGAATCCCGATGGGCCTGCTGGGCGCGGAACTGGAACGCGATCCGGCCTCCGGCTTCTACCGGGTCAAAAAAATTCTTAAAGGAGAGAACTGGGATAAACCGCACCGCTCGCCGCTTACGGAAATTGGGGTGGATGTTAAAGAGGGCGACTATATCCTGGCTGTCAACGGAGAAGCACTCAATACGCTGAAGAATCCCTACCGGGCCCTGGTGAATACGGCCGGTAAGCAGACGGCGCTCACGGTAAACGGGAAGCCCTCCCTGCCGGGAAGCCGCGAGGTAACCGTCATCCCCATAAAAGATGAAGCTCCTCTCTACTACTATAACTGGGTGCAGGGCAACATCGAGAAAGTTGCCAAAGCCGCCGGCGGCAAGGTGGGGTATATCCACATTCCCGATATGGGCCGGGGCGGGCTGAATGAGTTTGTCAAGCATTTCTATCCGCAACTGCGCAAAAAAGCGCTGATTATCGACGTGCGCGGAAACGGGGGCGGCAATGTCTCGCCGATGATCATCGAGCGGCTGCGCCGGGAGATCGCCATGATCACCATGAGCCGCAACACTGCGCCCGATGTCAACCCGGGGGCCATGCTCTACGGGCCCATGATTGCGCTGATCGACGAATTCTCCGCCTCCGACGGCGACATCTTTGCCTATCGTTTTAGGAAGCACAAGCTGGGCAAGCTGGTTGGCAAGCGCACCTGGGGCGGGGTGGTCGGCATCCGGGGCAGCCTGCCCCTGGTGGATGGCGGGACCCTCTATAAACCGGAATTTTCCCGCTACGATGTGCAAGGAAAGCGCTGGATTATGGAAGGCGTTGGGGTAGAGCCGGATGTTTTTGTCGACAACGACCCGGCCAAAGAGTTTGCCGGGGAAGATCAGCAGCTCGATAAAGCAATTGAATTGATCCTGAAAGATTTGGAAACCCGGGAAAAATCAATTCCGCCGATTCCCCCTTACCCGGAAAAATAAATGGAATTTTGCTTCACTGCGCCGTTTTGCCGGCGGCGCAGTGAAGTGTTTTTATTCCTTCCGGCGCTTTGGCTGCCGTTTTTTCACTTCCCGGCCTTACCCTTTGTTTTTCCAATGATTTTTTTAAATTGACATTTCTGAGGTTGACTCTTACATTCACGGCTTGTAAATTTGTCAGCTTGCCTCTAAGGAGGCGGATTGCAGAAAACTAATTATGGTAACGGTTCAATTCAGCGGAGGAGCATTCCCGGATGCCACAGCAAAATATTTTTAAGACGGTCATCATTGTAGCAGTGGTGGTCATGTTCGGATATTTCACCCTGCCTTCCATTCAGTTTAATCGGCTTAGCGAAGAAGAGAAGGATGCGCTCAAAATTGAGAATCCGGCCAAGTATCAGAAGCTTTTCCGGCAGTCGATCAAGTTAGGTTTGGACTTGCAAGGTGGAATGCGCCTGGTCATGGAAGTGGATGTGCCCGGATTTTTAAAAGGGTTGGCACAGAACAAAGATGATCGCTTTATGCGGGCTTTAAAGGCCGCCACAGCCGACGCCCAGCACGCCGATGTGAATATCGTTGATGCACTGGATCGCCGTTTGAAAGAGGAGAATGTCGATATTTCTCTTTATTTCAGCCGGCGCGACCTGCGCACCCGCGAAGACGTGATCAAATACCTGAAGGAGCAGACCGAGGAGTCGATTGACCGGGCCCTGGAAGTGCTCCGGAACCGCGTAGATGAGTTCGGGGTCTCGGAACCGATCATCCAAAAGCAGGGTTCCAGCCGCATCGTGGTCGAGTTGGCCGGGATCAGCGACCGCCGGCAGGCCATTGACTTGGTCGGCAAAACGGCCAAGCTGGAATTTGCCATGCTCAAAGAGCCGGAAGTTGCCCAGCGGGTGGTCTCCCGGATCAATGAATATTTAATGGGGCAGGCAACTACCCGGGACACCACCAAAGAAGAAAACCAGCTCAAGGAAGACGAAGCGCCTAAAGACACCTCTGTGGTGAGCGCGGAAGAACTTTTCGGAACCGCCGAAGAAGCGAGCGACACCGGCGCTATCGACACCGGGGCCGTCGCCAAAGCGACCGATGTCCTGCAGGAGGGAGAACCGCTTTTCCTGCTGGACACCCGGGGAATTTTTATCCTGAAAAGCCGGGAGCCGTTATTCCAGAGAATCGTCAAAGACCCGGAAGTTAAGCGGATTATCGACCAGGAAAGCGGCCGGGCCCGTTTGCTGCTCTCCACCACCAGCTTTCAGGCCGGAGAACAAGGCGATAGCTACGTGGAAGTCTTTTTGGTTGACTCGATTGCCCAGCTTACCGGGGAAACCATTGTGGATTCCCGGCCCTCCCTGGGCAGCGCAGACGATCCCGCCTCAATTGGCCGGTTTGAAACCCAGATTACTTTTAACGATGAAGGCGCCCGCGCTTTCTCCCGTATAACCGGGGCCAACGTGGGTAAACGCATGGCCATTATCCTGGACAACCGGGTGCGCTCCGCCCCCTCGATCCGCGATAAAATTCGCAACGGCCGCGCCCGTATTACCGGGCTGGAATCCATGGACGAAGCCAAAGTTCTCTCCAGCGTGCTAAAAGCCGGGGCGCTTCCGGCGCCGCTGCGGATTATCGAAGAACGCACCGTCGGACCCTCCCTGGGCGCCGACTCTATCCGGCAGGGGGCCTACTCGACTTTTGTCGGTCTTTTCCTGGTGGCCATCTTCATGGTCGTGTATTATAAATTTTCCGGCCTGGTGGCCAACATCGCCCTGCTCCTGAATATTATAATTCTGATGGGCTTCATGTCGCGCTTGCACGCCACATTGACGCTGCCGGGGATTGCCGGGATTATTTTAACCATCGGGATGGCCGTAGATGCCAATGTGCTGATTTTTGAACGTATTCGGGAAGAATTAGACCGGGGCAAAGCGGTGTGGACAGCCATAGAAACCGGCTACTCGCGCGCTTTCATCACCATTATGGATGCCAACATAACCACCTTAATTGCCGCGGTGGTGCTCTACAACTTTGGTTCCGGGCCCATCAAAGGCTTTGCAACCACGTTGATGATCGGGATTGTCGCCAGTATGTTTACCGCCATCTTCGTCACCCGGGCAATTTTCGAATTCATGCTGTCCAAAAAATATCTGAAGCGCTTAAGCATCTAAACGTTTTCGCGTTCTTCGGCCCGGCGAGTCGGGGATTTGTTTTTGACAGAGCAAATCAACAATACTGTGCTGATAGAGACCCCGAAAGGGGCTAAAGGTTTTAGAATAGGAGATCAACAAGTTATGCGACTTTTTCAAAATCCGAAGTATCGATTTATGGCCAAACGCAAGAAAGCATTAATTTTTTCCGGGACCCTGCTGGTTTTGTCAGTCGTTTCTCTGATCGTCCACGGCGGCCCTCGTTTCGGCATCGACTTCCGGGGCGGCACCTCGATTGAACTGCGTTTTGAGGATAAAGCGGACCCGGCCAAGGAATTGAATATTCCCATCGACCAGGTTCGGAAAGTGTTCTCCGAGGCGGGCCTGGGCCGCTCAACCATCAAACATTTCGGAAGCCCCCAGGAAATCCTGGTACAGGTGGATGTCTCCAAAAATATATCCGACTCCCTGATGGCCGTCATCAAAAGCGGTTTCGAAAAAGTGTACCCGGATTA
>JAJRYW010000556.1 GCA_024275555.1 Calditrichota bacterium
GCGCCAACGTAGTTAAACACGCTTATAAAGATGAAACCTCCGACGAAAAAACCATTTTTGTCACTGTTAAGAAAAAACCATCCCGTATCGAGATTACCATTGCCGACCACGGGGTAGGATTTGATCCCAATGCTCTTTCCACCCCGGATATGGATGAATACCTCAAGCGGATGAAACCCGGCGGTTTAGGAGTGCACCTGATCAAAACCCTCATGGACGAGGTTAAATTCCGGATTAATCCCGGGGTGCGGAATGAAGTTAAAATGATCAAGAAACTATCTCAATAGCGGGACTCTTATGGCCCAATTTCTGGACTATCTCTCCGAAAAATATCCATCCGAATCAATTGACGAAGTAAATCGCCGCCTCCTGGAATTAAGCTCCCTGTTTGAGATCAGCCAGTTGTTGAATGAATCCCTGGAACTCTCCCGGGTTTTGAACAATGTGCTGCTTATTCCCATGGGCAGGATGATGATCTCCCGGGGGGCGATCATGCTTCTGCGGGACGGAGTATTGCGGGTGGAAATGGCCAAAGGATTATCCGCCGGGCAACGCCAGGCGCACTTTGCCGAAGCAACCTTGCCGGAAACCTGCTTTACCACCCTCAATCTCTGCGACGAACCGATCCCGGGGATGCCGGAAACTTTTGATCATTTTGTTAAAGACGCCAAACTGGTCATCAGCGTTCCGTTTGTCAGCAACACCCGGCCGCTGGGAATGATGCTCTTTGGCGCCAAGCTGAACCAAACGGAGTTTAGCGAGGATGAACTGAACTTCCTGAACTCCCTGGCCAACCTGGCCGCACCGACCATCGAGAATGCTCTGCAAATTGCCGAAATTCGCCAGGTTAACCGGCGTCTGGATGAAAAAATCCACGAACTGAAAACCCTGTTTGATATCGGGCAGGGCCTCTCGGCGACGCTGGATCAGCAGCAAATTCTCAAATTGCTGGTCTATGCTTTGATGGGGCAGATGCTGATCACCAAATATGCAATCTTACTCCAAAACGATACGAAACTGTATCTTCATGCCCATAAAGGTTTCTCGGAAGAAATCTGCGAAGAAATTGGTAAGCAGCTTTTGAGCCAAAAATCCCTTGACGTTGCCTGCACTGTTTCTTCACTTTCCCACAAACGCCTGGGCAAACTATGCCTTAAAAACGGCGTCGAAGTGATTGTACCGTTGCAGCATCAGGAGAAGCAAATCGGTTATATTCTGTTAGGTTCCAAAATTTCCAAACAGCCCTTCGGAGAAGCGGATTTGGAGTTTCTTTCTACCCTGGTCAGCCAGGCGGTCATCTCCCTGGAAAACGCCCGGCTCTTTGAAGAGACCCTGGAAAAGCAGCGCATGGAAGAAGAATTGAATGTGGCCCGCACCATCCAGAAGAAACTGCTCCCCAAGACGCTTCCGGAGATTGAGGGATACCAGCTTTACGGGATGAATGATTCCAGCAAACAGGTGGGCGGAGATTATTTTGATGTGATTGCCATTGACGAGCACCGCTATGCGCTGGCCATCGGCGACGTCTCCGGCAAGGGCGTGCCGGCCTCGCTGCTGATGGCCAATCTGCAGGCCGCCCTGCGCGTGCAAATGACCCCTCAACTGGATTTGGCCCATGTGGTCGGCAAGTTAAATGACCTTATTTATCAAAACACCGGCCTGGACAAGTTTATCACCTTTTTTATCGGCATTCTGGACACCCGCACCCACCGGTTTACCTACGTAAATGCCGGCCACAACAATCCTATTCTGCGCTCTGCTGCCGGCGCCTTAACCTTTCTGGATGTCGGGGGCATTATCCTGGGCATTATGCCCGGTTATCAGTACAAAACCGGAACGCTTGAATTTGCACCGGGCGATATGCTGCTTACCTATACCGACGGCGTGAACGAAGCCGTCAACCCCCGGGAAGAGGAGTTTGGCGACGAAGCGCTGAACGAACTGGTGCGCCGCTCTGCTGCGGCAACGCCCCGGGATTTAGTAGAAGAAATTCTCGCGGCCATCACGGCCTTTGCCGAGGGCGCACCCCAGGCCGACGATATCACCATGCTGGCCGTCAAACGCTGTTAAGCGGTTATTTTCGCCATTCATCCCCCCTAATCGGCCGTTCGCCGATTTTTACTGGCAAAAATCCAATCATCCCGTATCTTTACGGGCAAGTATAATTGGAAGGTAGAATGGGTAAGAAGCGGTTTTATTATAAAACAAATTTTTGGCTGATTATCCTGGTAGCCATTATCGGTGTTGCGCAAATGCTGCGAATGAGCGACATCCCGGTGCGGGAAATATCCAGGCAATATTGGCCGCTCCTGTTCGTTTTTACCGCCATCTTTCAATTGATCAGCAATCGCTACCGGGACCTGTCCTATTCAATCATCCTGCTTTTGATCGGCTTGATTTTACTGCTGTTCAACATCGGCGTACTGACCCCGGATGTATTGCGCACTTACTGGAAACAATCGCTAAAACATTTGTTGGGGCCAATCCTGCAGGGGAATTCGATTCTGACCGGTTGGTTCAAATTTTTTATAGGAGTCTGAAATGGAAAAAAGACCTATTCGTAAAGGACCCAGTTTTTGGTTAAGCTTTTTACTGATCTTCCTGGGGATTTACTTTCTCTTAGACAATTTTGGCGTCATTGACTTTAATATCTGGAACCTCTGGCCGCTGTTACTGATTTTCGCCGGGATTTCCAAGCTGTTTTCATCCGGCTTCCGGGATTATTACTCCAGCGCCATATTGCTGCTGATCGGCGGGGTGTTCATGCTCGATCACATGGGGCTGATCAACATCTACGACTTATGGGATTACTGGCCGGTTCTCCTGATCCTGGTCGGCGGGAAATTGATCTGGGATCAATACAGGTCTGAACCGGAGACTGTGGATCGCAGCTTAATCGACCGGGTCGATGCGGTAGCCATTTTCGGCGGCAAGGAAGTACGCATCACCAGCGATAGTTTTCAGGGCGGCAGCGTCGCGGCCATTTTCGGCGGCACGGAGATTCATCTCGACCGCGCCCGGCTGGCCAAAGGCGAACATATTCTGGATATATTTGCCATGTTTGGCGGCGTGGATATCTATCTGCCGGACCACTGGAATGTAGTCATCCGGGGCATACCGATTTTTGGCGGTTACGAGGATTCCCGCCGGCCGCCGGTAGATGCAGAGATCGACACGGAACGCACCCTGGTCATCAAAGGCCTGGTCATCTTCGGCGGAATTGACATTAAAAGCGCCGGGTCAAAATAATAACTGCGGCGCCCAGGTATGATAAAAGCCCATCCGTTTTTGACGCGCCCGGCCAACCTGGCCATTTACGGGGCAATATGGCTGGCCGCCGCGCTGTTTCTGCTCTTCCTGCTCCACTTTTCGATTCACTTAAGCTGGGAGGAAGCCGCCCGGGATGCCGGCCTGAGCTGCTTTTGGTATGCCGCCCTGGCGCTGGGGTTTTGGTACCCGGTGCGCTATGCCGCACCGCAAAAACAAGACCGGCTGAATTTTTTTATTACCCACTTGCTTGCCGCCGCCACGGTTACGGCCATCTGGCTGGGCGCCGTCTATGTTTTCCGGCAGCAGCTTGCCCAGCCGAGCGCAGCCTGGCAAACCTTCTGGGAAACCTCGCTGCCCTGGCGGGGGATGGTCAGCGTGTTGCTCTACGCCGCCATAACCGCTTTTTACTACCTGCTCATCTATCAGCACCGCTTGCGGGACAATGAGGTGCGCCAGGCAAAATTATCGGCCCTGCTGCGGGAAGCCCAGCTAACCTCGCTGAGATTGCAGTTTAATCCGCATTTTCTGTTCAACAGCCTCAATTCGCTCAACGCCCTGATTCCGGAAAACCCCCACCGGGCCGTTGAGATGACCGTGCGGCTGGCAACCTACCTGCGCAGCGCCCTTCGCCCCGGGGAACAGGAGTTGCGCAGCTTAGCCGAAGAACTGGAGTGGAATCATCACTACCTGGAATTGGAAAAAATCCGTTTTGACGATAAAATGAGCTACCGGGAGCAGCTTGATCCCCAGGCCCAAAGCGCCCTGGTCCCGGCGATGATTCTTCAGCCGCTCTTCGAAAACGCCTTGAAGCATGGCGTTTACGAGAACATAGAAGCAACCGCTATCCTTTTCCACGCGGTTGTAAGCGCAGACCGAGCCCGATTAACTATCACCTTGCGTAATCAAGTTCCGGAGGTAAAATCCGCTTCGCAAAGAACCGGCCGGGGGTTGATGAACCTAAGCAGACGATTGCAGTTAATTTACGGAGAGGAAGGCCGGCTAACCATCCAGCGTGAGCAGGGATGGTTCGAGGTGCGCCTGGATTTGCCCTTCAAACCGCTCTCAAAACACATCGAGTAATTTTAAGGCAATAATTACCATGGCGGCCATCAAGGCATAACGGATAAAGCGATCCCCCTTTTTAACCGAGAGCCGCGCCGCCCACCAGGCTCCCAGGGAGTTCCCGGCGGCCAGGCTCAATCCCAACGGCCAGTTAACGTTGCCGCTGAACACAAAGATGGCCAGCGCCGGGATGGTATAGATCAGCACAATAAACACTTTGTGCATATTCACCCGCACCAAACCGGCGCCCAACAGGTGAAAGAGCGCCGCCATCAGTAAAAAACCCACCCCGACCTGGATAAAGCCGCCGTAAAAGCCAATCCCCAATAGCGAAACATACAGCCAGGGCGAGGAAGATTGTTCCGGGTCTGTTTTCTCCTCCCCGGAGCGTTTCGATGGGACGATCATGCTGATGATTACCCCAATCAGAACAATCGCCAGGATCGTCTCGAACAGCTCGTTGCTGATGCGGATGGCCGTCAGCGCACCTAAAACGCCGCCCGGAAGCGTCCATAGCGCCAGCTTAAAACTTTTATTAAACTCGCTGACTTCCTGCTTGTGAAATGATTGCACCGCAAAAATATTTTGGATAAAGATGGCAATACGGTTGGTGCCATTGGCCAGCCCGGCGTCCAGGCCCAGGAAGATCAACGCCGGGAGCGACAGGGAGGATCCGCCGCCGGCGAACACATTCAGTCCCCCGGCCAGCACACCCACGCCAAACAAAATCAACGTGTGCAGCAGGCTAAACTCGTTCATTCTTTCCTGTGGATGCTTTGGTAGATGGCCGAATAGTCGGCCTCGGCGTATCCGCTTCGCAGGGCCTCTTCCAGGTAGTCCAGCAGCGCGTCAATCATCACGCTGTTCAGGCGGTCTCCCTGGGTTTCCTGTTTAACCAGCCGCATATCTTTAAGCAGATGTTTTAGGGGGAAATTTGCCGGGGTAAAGTTGCGGGTAAGCATCTTGTCTAATTTTTTATCGAACGTGGGAGCATAGAGGGCGCTTTTACGGAGGATATCCATAAACAACTCCACCTTGATCCCGCGCTGGCGCACAATCCCCAGGCTGATTGAGAACGCCGCCGTAAGCGAGGCAATAAGCTGATTTAAGGCCAGTTTCAGCGCGGCCGCCTGCCCGACTTTTCCCACAAAAAAAAGATGCTCCCCAAAGGCGGACAAGACCGGTTTTACCTTTTCAAAATGGGATTCTTCCATCGCCGCGCCCAGCACCAGGAGTTCTTTGGCCTGTACATTGGGCACGCTCCCCAGGACCGGCGCTTCCACATAAGATACACCGCGCTACTCCAGCGTATAGTACAGATGCAGGCTCTCTTCCGGGAGAATAGTGCTCATTTGAATAATGGTCTTGCCCTGCAAATCGGATTCCGGTATCAGCGGATAAAAGAGTTCTTTGATGACCGGGCCGTCGGTAAGCATAAAGATGATCACCTCGGCGGCGTTAAGCGCATCCCGTACGCTGCCGGCAATCTCCGCTCCGCGTTCCGCCAACGGCTCGGCCCTGGCCCGGGTGCGATTGTAAACCGCCAGCGAATACCCCGCCTCCAGCAGTTTCTCGGCCATGGGAAATCCCATCAACCCGGTTCCGATTAAGGCAATCTTCATAGGCTTGATGCTCCGGTTTTTCAGACGCTACGGTGAAAGGCTAAATATTAATGAGTTCTTCGAGTTTCTGCAAGATGTTTAAATGCCAACGGTAATTCTCTTCCCGGTCGGTTTCGATTTCAATGAAGGCCGGGGTGCAGCGCTTCAGACAGTTTTTTACAATTTCCGAGAATTGTCCCGCGGTCTCCGCAGTGTAATACGGCAAACCGGCCATAGCAGCGGCTTTATCAAAAGAGAGATCATGCGGTGTAGCAAAGAATTCTTCGAACAGGTCGCTTTTTTCCCGGACGGGCAGAAAAGAGAAAATCCCGCCGCCGCGATTATTTATCGCGGTAATAATCAACGGGTAATCGGATTTTGAAGCGAGCAAAAGTGAATTTAAATCATGCAATACGGCCAGGTCGCCCAGGCAAAGCAGCACCGGTTTCTTTATCCCGGCGGCAAATCCCACCGCCGAGGCAATGGTTCCGTCGATGCCGCTGGCCCCGCGGTTTGCCGCAATATCCAGCGGGGCGGCGGAGAAGTATCCAAAACTGTCCATATCCCGGATGGGCATACTGGAGCCGATAAAAAGACCCGTCTCCGGGCTGCTGAGCCGGGCCAGTTCGAATAGCACCCCCGGCTCCGTCAAAGCGGGCCGTTCCTCCAGGAGCCTGGTCGCCCCGGCCCGGACTTGCTGATCCATAGTTTTCCAGCGCTCCAGCCAGGCGGCGCTGCCTTTGAGCCACCCGGCAGAAGCGGCCTGCTTGCAGAAGCCTTCCAGACCGGCTTCAATTTTAAGCGTAACCTGCTGGTGCGCGTCGTACCGTTTTGTTGAATCCGAGACATGGATATAGTGCTTCGGGGGGTGTCTTTCCACAAAGGCGAGCAGCGCTTTGGAGACAAATTGTCCTCCCAGGTGCAGGATCACCCCGGGGGCAAGCCGCTTGCACAGCGCCTCCTGCCGCAGCAGTAAATCATAGCTTTGGATTTGGCCGGGCCATTGCCCGCTTCGAACGCCTGATGTTACATCGGCAAATACCGGCCAACTGCTCCGGGAGATCAGCCCGGCCGCCGCCTGGCGCTGCGTCGCACCGGCTAATCGTCCTACAATTACAATCCCCTGCCCTGCTTTGGCCATAATCCCGGCCAGGCTGTCTTTCATTGGCAAGGTAAGCGCCCGTTCTGAGACCGGTATGCGCGTGCGGGGATGCCGGCCGGTTTTCCAGCTTTCCCAAAGCGGATCGTCGATAGATTCCGGCAAAACCTCCGGCGGGGCCAGCGGCGCCGGAAAGGGGCAATTCAGATGCACCGGCCCTTCCGGGCTGCTCACCGCCATTTTATAAACATGGTCAAGCAATCCCAGGTAAGCCGCCAGCGACAAATCGGGACGCGGCTCGGGCAGCTCCTCATTCCAGCGAGTGTAATCTCCGAAAATATTGCGTTGACGGATGGTCTGGTTGGCCCCGCTGTTGCGGAGTTCCCAGGGGCGGTCGGCCGAAAGAATCAGCAGGGGAACCTGGTCTTCCCAGGCCTCCACCACGGCCGGAAAGTAATTGGCGACGGCCGTGCCGGAGGTGCAGATCAGCGCAGCCGGGCGGCCGGCGGCGCGAGCGTAGCCTAACGCGGCAAATGCCGCAGCTCGCTCATCATAACACACCAGGGTCTTGATCCGGGGATGCCGGGCGGCAGCGACGGTAAGCGGCGTGGAACGCGAGCCCGGTGAGAGAAACGCCATCTCCAAACCGCAACGATGCAGTTCTTCCAGGACGATCCCGCTCCAGAAATGATTCCATTCGGCTTGTTGATCTCGCACCGGCGGGTTTACTCCAACGGGATAAGGGTTCGCAGGCTGGTAATAATTTGCCATTCTTGCGGCGTCACCGGCTGGATGGAGAGTCGCATCCCTTTTCGCAACAGCACCATCGCTTCCAGGCCCGGCGTTTGGCGGAGTTCCGGTAAAGGAATCGGTGTATCGAATTCGCTCACCGCCTGAACATCCACCATATCCCAGCGGGGATTGTCCGGCTGGCTTTTCGGGTCAAAGTATTTGCCGGCGGGGTCAAATTGGGTCGGATCGGGATAAGCGGTGCGGGTCACCCGGGCGATCCCCATAATCGAGGCCGGCTGCACCTGGCTGTGATAAATAAAGACCGTGTCGCCAAGCTGCATCTCGCGCAGATAATTGCGGGCCTGGTAGTTGCGGATGCCGTCCCAGCAATCGGTGCGCTGGGGCGCTGCTTTAAGGTCATCCCAGGAGTAGGTGTTCGGTTCCGTTTTCATTAACCAGTAGCGCATCTGTCTTCCTCTCAGCGGAAATCTGCCGGTATCAGCGGCATTCTATGTCAAATTTAGTTCCACTTGTAATTGTCATTTTCAAGGCACTTCCACAAAGATAATCCGGGTGGCCTGGGAATCCTGGCTGCCCCGGAATTTAAAACGGATTTTCAGGAAGCTGCCGGAACGGGCCCCGGCGACGATCTGGTCAAAATGTTCCAGGCTTTCCACCGGTGTTTCGTTGATGCTGAGCAGCAAGGTCATGGGAAAGATTCCCGCCTGATCTGCCGGGCTGCCGGAAGCTACTTTTTGCACCAGCAAACCGCTTTCGATGCCGTTTGCCTGCAACTCTTCCGGGGTTAATTCCCGCAGTTCCAAGCCCAGGCGTTCATATTCTTTCTGTTCAGGTTCGCTCTTGTCGGAGAGGGGCTGCTGGGCGTCGCGGGCCTGGGCCAGCACCACATCCACCTTAATCATCTCACGGTTGCGCCAGATGGTCAGACTGACCCGTTCGCCGGGGTTGTGAGAAGCAATCTTGATCTGCAAATCATTCACCGAAACCACCTGGTGGTTGTCCACAGCCAGGATAATATCGCCCTGGCGGAGCCCGGCTTTCTCGGCCGGAAACCCCGGTGTAACCCGCTGGATCAGCGCGCCGGAGGGTTTTTCCAGGCCCACGCCTTTGGCAACCCGGTCGTTCACCGGCTCAATTTCCACCCCGAGTATGGCCCGGTTTACATGGCCGTATTTAATCAGATCATTAACCACTTTTTTGGCCAGGTTGATGGGGATGGCAAATCCATAACCCTGGTAATAACCGTTGCGGGTGGCAATGGCGGTGTTGATTCCCACCACCTCGCCGCGCAAATTAACCAGCGCCCCGCCGCTGTTGCCGGGGTTGATCACTGCATCGGTCTGGATAAAATTCTCAATCCGGTAGCGGTAGCGCCGGTCGATGATGTTGATATTCCGTCCTAATGCGCTGACAATGCCGGTGGTGACCGTCGAGGTAAAATTGAGCGGATTTCCCACCGCCATCACCCATTCGCCGATACGCACGCTGTCGGAGTTGCCAATGATGGCATTGGGCAGGTTCCGTTCATCAATCTTGACCAGGGCCACATCCGTGGTCGGATCGCCGCCGATAATCCGGGCGTTATATTCCCGTTTATCATAAAGCATCACCCGGATTTCTTCCGCATCCTCCACCACGTGATAATTGGTCATGATGTAGCCGTCGTCGCTGATCAGAATGCCGGACCCGGAACCGGGGGTGAGAATTTCGTCGTCTTCGCCGCCCTCTTCGTCTTTATCTTTGTTCTTATCCGGCGATAAAAAGGGCGGGAAAAGATTAATCGAGGGATGCTTGATGCGCCGGGCGCTGCGCACCGACACGACTGCGGGCAGAATTTTTTCCGCCGCAGAAACAAAGATGGGATTCGGATTACCGGCCAGGGGCGTCCCCCCGGATATTACCGGAGATTCCGGCTTTGTTGACGAGTAGGTCTTACTGCTGCTTTCTTTCCATTTGATCGTATCCTGTTCCAACTTAACTTTCGGCGTTGGCTCAGTATATACCTTTCGTTCCGGCTCAACGGGGCGATCCGAATCACCCGGCAGTACGGCGTCATCCGGAAGGGGAATTTCCTGAGCCTCGGTGAGGCTCTCCTCCGGAATTGCTGCGGTTTCCGGCGAGGAATTCGAAAGCACCCACCCCATACCGATGATAATCACCACTCCAAAAACTATGACTGCCACTTTTTTTAATTCATCCATTGGTCTTCCAATCGTTGTTTAGAGCTTGATCATAAGGAAGTCTGAAAAAATTCAGGAAAATTTCTTTGTGTTCTGGTCTGAATAGTCGCTACAAATTTGGCTCCAACTACCAGGTTTTGAACAATAATCTAAAGTAATAATTCTCATATTGCAACTTGCTTCCCAATTCCGGGGGATTTATTTTCCTACCCATATTATTTTGTAAACGGTAGAACTTGTAAAGTTCACCAAGTTGTTTTTATTGAAATTAATTCATCGGGGTCTTCAATTTCCACGGGTGTATTTTAAAAACCGATTTTGGCGCTCTTTTGACCCGGTCTAGCCCCGCGATGCCGGCAATTTCCGCGATAAACATCCAGGCTAAGGACAGCGATGAGAACCTATTTGATCGACGGCTACAATTTGCTGCACCAGGCTGTTCATGCCATGCCGGAGCATTTAGACTTACACGGCAAACGCGAGCATTTGATTCGTCTTTTATCAACTTTTTCCTCCCGGCAGCGCTGCCAGGTAATGGTAGTGTTCGATAATCGCTCCGAGCGTCTGCTCCCTTCTTCACGAAAAAGCTCAGGCGGCCTGGAGATTATTTTCACCCGCCCGGGCCAGGAAGCCGACCAGGTCATCCAGCAGAAAATTCGCCGTCATGCCCACCCCGGCGATCTGGTCATCGTCTCCTCGGATAACGAAATCCGCTATACTGCCAAAGATCACGGTTGCCAATCACTAACCAGCCA
>JAJRYW010000557.1 GCA_024275555.1 Calditrichota bacterium
GGAATTTTCACACCCGAGAAGTTTCATAAATTTTTCGCTGGTGTATTCATACCAGATTTTCTCTTTCTGCCCCTGCCAGGCGGCAATATATAGTATTGCAGCGCTGCCGGCAGCTTCAAAGATCCGGTAATAATCGATGTATTCGGCCACGCGTTTTTTCAATTCAACACTGTAATTACCTGAAAGGATGCATCCACTATAATCGAGAATAGGCTCCATAATTTCTTCAATTCTTTAAAACTGTATTGGTAAGTGCTTCACCTTCAAACACACAGGCCGGCTTTTAACCGGATCGCTTGGGATGTTCATCGCTTAATTTTGCCAGATTCATGGGGGTCCCCTTTTATGAAACCCGGAGTTTTGACTGAATCTTCAGGAAACCACGAAATACTTTCCGGTGGCTAACATATAGCACCTGGCCGTTTCGGGTCAAATCAAATTTTGATCTTCCGCATCCCGGCAGATTAGTATACGGTTAGGAAATTTTTCAACTCGTTGGAAATAAGGAAAAATCCTGATGGTAATGAAAGCGAATCCATACCCTTCCGCAATTGAAACGATCGGCAACACGCCCCTTGTCGATTTGGCCAGGATAACCCGAAACATGGCTGGCCGCATTCTGGCTAAACTGGAATATTTCAATCCCGGTTTTTCCAAAAAGGATCGAATTGCACGCCAGATCATTACCGACGCGGAAGCATCCGGGGAACTTGCTGCAGGCCAAACCGTGGTGGAACTGACCAGCGGCAACACCGGCACCGGACTGGCCATTGTTTGCGGAGTAAGAGGGTATCCTTTTGTAGCCGTGATGTCCAAAGGAAATTCGGTAGAAAGAGCCCGCATGATGTCGGCTTTAGGAGCGGAAGTCGTTCTCGTGGATCAGCTGCCGGCTTCAGTTCCGGGCCGGGTTTCCGGAGGTGATCTCAAGCTGGTGGAGCACGAAACTCAAAGAATCGTTAAAGAACGCCGGGCCTTTCGTGCCGATCAATTTCAGCTGAACAGTAATTTCCGCGCCCATTACCTCAACACCGGACCGGAAATTATCCAGCAGACCCATGGACAAATCGATGTGTTTTGCGATTTCGCCGGTACCGGCGGATCATTTGCCGGCTGCAGCGCAGCCTTTAAAAAACATAACCCGGCCATAAGATGCTTTATCGTCGAACCGCAGGGAGCTGCCATTCTTGCCGGTGAGCCGGTGACCTATCCCAATCATCGCATTCAGGGTGGTGGCTATGCCATTTCACATTTACCGATGCTGAACCCCGCACACGTTGACGGATATTTAAAAGTGTCCGACCGGCAGGCCGTCGCAATGGCTCGCCGGCTGGCCAGGCAGGAAGGAATTTTTGCCGGTTTTTCATCGGGCGCCAATGTGGCTGCCGCAGTAGAACTGCTTAAGACTTCTTTCAAGGGCAAGACGGCCGTGGTGCTGATTTGTGATTCGGGCTTGAAGTATTTAAGCACGGATTTGTGGGAATGAGGAAAAGGACAGACAAGACGGCCGGCTGAAGACCGATGAGTCAGAACGTGTGCCTCGTATGGCCCGGGTCTACGATAAGGCCTGGAAGTGTTTGAAAGCGAAACAGAATTTTATCGAACAGGTAGGCACGGGGTTTATCCCGCCCGAGAATTGGTCCGTATAGACGAGGATTACCGGTGGAAAAACGCTCAATTTAAGTTATAAATTAAACTGGTTATAGAAAATTAGAGATGGATGGATCAATCCGGCCGATAAGGCTTACCCAGTGCAGACGGCGCCATCCCCGAAAAAAAGCCCAGCAGGGATTTAATGCGGCCCCTGCCTTCCGCCCATTGTAAAACGGATTCCTTCTGGGCAAAAGACATAATTACAAGGGTGAAAATCATCAGCGGAAAGGGGGCCACCTGAAAAACCTGGGATGGAACCGACGGCAGCCACTCCTGAAAATAGATCCCCAACACCTGTAAAAGCGAAAACAAGTAAGCACCCGCTGCTGCCTTAACCGGGTGCCAGCCCCCAAAGATTACCAGGGCCAGTGCAATCCAGCCGGTTCCTTCCGCCCCCTGGGGCCGTCCCCATCCGGGCTTGGTGGCCAGTGAAAAAGTGGCGCCGGCCAGCCCCACAAATAATCCACCACAAACAGCATATAACAACTGAAGCTTTTGGGGACTGATACCTCTTGCATAGGATGCCCTCGGGTGTTCGCCCACGGACCTTAATTTCAGTCCTTGGGGAGTGTGGTAGATGTACCACCAGCTAATTGCGATAAAAAGCAGGCTTAGGTATACCGGCATGCTGTGATTAAAAAAAATATCACCCAAAACTGGAATATTGCTCAGCAAAGGAATCGGCAGGGGTAACACCTGAGGGCCCTGCAGCCGCGAATAGGGATTACCGATAAAATAGGCAAGATCCCGGGTCATCAAAGTTAATACAAATCCCACGGCAACCTGATTCTGGAATAGATAGATACTGAACACCGCTACGGTTGCCGCCACCAGAGCACCGACAATTGCCCCGCATGCAAATCCCATCAACAGGCTGTTGGTTTCAAAAGCGACGGAAAATGCCGCCATGGCACTCAGCAAAATAGAGCCATCCAGGGAAAGGTTTATGAGGCCCGCTTTTTCCGTAATGGTCTCGCCCACCGCCGCCAGCACAATGGGTGCCGCCCCGGCAACAACACCGGCAAGAAGTATGGTTAAATTGAGTTCAAGCATCGCTCATGAATACAAGTGATGTCCGTTGTTTGTTGTTAAAAATAGACCTTTTCTAATTAATTCTTCTGCTTACTATAAAATATCATCTTTCCCCTATATTCTGTCCTCCAACGGTCGAAGGCACCGCCCCGAGCGCTATGCGCTTGCGCCAAGCATGCACACCGATGGTGGCGAGAACCAGGGCTCCCTGAATGACACCGCTAAGGGCTGAATCCACCTGCAGCACCATCGGAAGCTGAATACTACCCACATTCAAGCAGGCAAAGAAAAACGCCACCAGCGGTACCAGCTGGATTTTATAGCCGGACAGCATCACTACCAGAAGTGCCAGATAACCGTAGTTGCTGGATATGGCCGGCAGGAGGCGATGATAAACACCACTCACCTGAAGGCTTCCCGCCAGACCAGCAAACCCACCGGTAAAAATCATGGCAATTATCATGTAATGGTCGGGTTTGAGTCCAAAAATAAAAGCGGCCTTCGGGTTGTTTCCAATGGCTTTTAGATTCAAACCAATGCGGGTGTAGCGCAGCAACCAACCGGTTAAAATCAGAGAAACGATCACAATCGACAGGGCTAAGGGTGAAAGACGAATAGAGGCCAGATGGGGTAGCCACAATTTAACGGGAAACGCTTCGGTGCCGCTCATGGATGCCACCCCCGGCCGCCTCCAGGGTCCGAAAATCAGCCAGAGAATGGTCCCCTGGGCTACGAAATTGAGCCCCAGGCCGGCAAAAATTTCATTTACACCTCCCCTGGTTTTTAAGAAACCGGCGATCAACGCCCAGAGTGCGCCGCCCGCAATACCGGCCAGCATAGACGCACCGAGAAAAAAAGTGATGGCACTGCTTTCGATGCCAAAACGGAGAAGTGCCGTGGTAAACACCGCCCCCATCATGATCTGACCTTCAACACCGATATTCCACAAACCAATTCTGAAAGTAAATATCAGACCGCAACCGCAAAGAGTGAGCGGTATCCAGGCTTTGGTTACATGGGCAAATTTATTCCAGGACCCCAACGATCCCTTTAGAATATAGTAATAAGCACTAAACGGCGGAGCGCCTGCAAGCAGCAAAACCAGCGTTGTAAAAAAAAATACCACAAACAGTGTCAACAGGATGTGACGGGATCGGCTAAAATACGGTTTCATGGCAGTTATGCAAATGCAGATATCATTAATTTATCTCATCAACCATTCAACTATCCAACGAGGCCTGAAATAGCAATATTGCCTCGTGCCTTTGTGGCTATTCTTTCCGGTTTGTCCGGGAATAATCAAATTAAAACCGGAGCATAAAACGATAGAATTCCTCAAATATTCAATCGTCAATTTTGATGAACTCGTAAAAAGTCAAAATTTCCGAATTTCGATCTCATTACTTATTGAAATTATTAAGGATAAAATTGTTGTTTTGTGTTTTTTGTGCCTTTTTGCGGCTATATCAATTTTCAATAGTCAATATTTTTCCCTGCTATCGCGTTTCCCAGTTCAGACACATTGGTTTCAGCGGACTTGACATCTTTGATAATGCGGCCATCAAAAAATACCAGGATACGATCCGCCACCATGAGAATTTCATCGAGTTCCGAGGATGAAAAAACAATGCTGGTTTTATTGAGACAATATTTTTGAAGATGCCGCCAGACCCAATTCACCGATTCCATATCCAGGCCCCGGGTGGGATTTTCAAGCAACAGCAACACGGGATCCGGCGGCAAAAAAGAAAGCAGCAGCCGCTGCTGGTTGCCTCCGGATAAAGCATCTACCTGGGAATCAGGCAATCCCTTTATTCGAAAATTTTCGATATGCCCGCCGGCTAAGCGGCGAGCCTCCGGCCACTTCACCATAAAACGGTTTTGATTCTTCTGCAGAGCAAAATGCTCGGTGATGCTCAAGCCGGATATCAACCCCTCTTCCAGGCGTGATGCCGGCATAAACGTCACACCATGGCGCATGAAAGTGTGATGATCCTGATTTTCCATATTGCGGCCCGATAACTGGATGGATCCCCTGGTTGCCGGCTTTAACCCGCCGGCAAGTCGCAAAAACACCCCCTGACCGCTTCCTTCCAGGCCCGCC
>JAJRYW010000558.1 GCA_024275555.1 Calditrichota bacterium
CATTCCCGGTTTTCAGGGGAGCGTCGGCGTCATCGCCGGGTTTAGCCGCACTTTTTGCGGCGCGTGTAACCGGATTCGCATCAACGCCCGGGGGATGATCCAGAACTGTCTTTATGGCGAAGGGCTGGTGAACCTCAAAACTCAAATGCTAAAAGGCGCCTCGGATACGGCGCTGAAAGAGACGATTGCGGCGGTGGTGGATAAAAAATACCGCGACGGCTGGATTGCCGAACGGAAGCGCACCCGTTCCACAGCCTTTGCAGAATCGATGTCTGCTATTGGCGGATAGCAACCTTTCCCGAAAATGTAGCAGTGAAATTATCGGAAACAAATTGGTTATGAGGAATCGAAATGATTGACGTCAGTCCCAAATTTAACACCTTACGATATGCCAAAGCTGCCGGCGTGCTCTACACCAATGAAGAGACGACAGCGCGCGTGCTGGACCGCACCGTTCCCAAGGGCGATGTGCTGGAAGTTGCCCGGGCCGCCGGGATTAACGCCGCCAAACGCTGCTCCGACTGGATGGTTTTTTGTCACAATCTCCCCCTGGATTGGGTGGAGGTGCGCTTCGAAGTGGAAGCCGATCACATCAAGGTGTTTTCCGAAGTAAAAGCCGTGTGGAAAACCGGGGTCGAGATGGAGGCGTTGGCCGCAGTTTCCGGGGCATTGCTAAACATGTACGACATGCTCAAACCGCTCACAGATGATCTTTCCTTTGGCGATATCAAGCTGGTGAAAAAAACCGGCGGTAAGAGCAACTTTAAGGATCATTTTGAGGAACCGCTGAAGACGGCGGTGCTGGTAATTTCCGACTCCACCTATGCCGGGGAACGGGAAGATAAATCCGGCAAAATTATCTGCAAGTTCCTGGAAAACCACCCCGTAGATGTGCTGGTCTACGAGACACTTCCCGATGAAGCAGATCAAATTCGGGATCGGCTGGAAAAGTTGATTGATCAAGAGCAGATTGACCTGGTGTTTACTACCGGCGGCACCGGCCCGGGGCCGCGGGATGTTACCCCGGAAGCTACCCGGCTGGTCATCGAAAAAGAAATCCCGGGAATTGCCGAGACAATGCGCCGCCACGGCAAAGACCGCACCCCCTACGCGATGCTCTCCCGGGAAGTTGCCGGGATGCGCAAAAACAGCTTGATCATCAACCTGCCCGGGAGCAGCCGGGGCGCTTTGGAAAGCATGCAAGCCCTCTTTCCCGGCCTGCTGCACGCCTTCCCCATGATGCGCGGTTTCGGGCATTAGGCGGCGGTTGTGCTTTGCGGCAGTTCCGGCGCCTCCACAACGGCCGCATGGACATTTAAATGAATGTAAATCTCTCCGCTGTAAATCCCCCTAAAACCTCCTTGAGCCTTTTTCCAAAAAGGATTGTTAAAAAAATAACAATTGTGTAACTTAACGGCCCAGTTAGCATCAAAGTAGTTTTAGTGTGGCAAAATTCAATCAAAATTTGTGCTCCGGCTTTTGGGCAAAGTGGTTCGGTAAGGCAAAGCCGCACAGGTTTTTGTGAATAAAATATGCTCAGATTTCGTGAGAGATATTTTGGCAACATCACCGCCCGGGAATGGCTGCTCAGTGCAACGCAGATGGCTTATGAGCCTCTGTTTGATATAGATTGAAGTTTTTTAAAAAAATCGGCAATTATTGTGAAATCCGGTATGGAACAGGCGGTAGTTTATGAAGACTCCTTTTAATCAAACCAACCCTTTTGATGAGGGCCTTGCCAGCAGCAAAGTCAATCGTACGGCCAAAAAATCAAAACGCGAAAAACCGGCTTACAAAGGCATCTCCCGGATCGACTCGGATCATAATCATACCCACGGCTGGTATGTGCGGGTGCGCCAAAACGGAACGGTGCGGTCTAAATTTTTCTCGGATCAGAAACATGGCGGTGTTGCCAAAGCGCTGATGAAGGCGCGCCGGTTTTATAAGAACCAGATGAAAGAAGTTGTGGCGGAAACCCTGGGAGAAGTCCCGGAAAAACTTCCTAACCGGGTGATTGTCACCAAAAACCGCAACAACAACACCGGGGTTGTGGGGGTTCAGTTAGTGGAGCGCAGAAACCCGGGCGGCTCGCTTTACCGCGCCTACCGGGTTTGCTGGAGCGACAAATCCGGGAAATCCCACACCAAATTTTTTTCCATCAAAAAGCTGGGCCGGGAAGAGGCCTTCCAACTGGCGCGCCAATATCGCAAGGAAAAACTTTTGGAAGATTAACTTCCCGGGTTTGCCAGAAGCGTTTGACGCCAAATCTCCCGGACCGGCAACACATTTACCCTCCTCTGCGACCGGCAGATGATGTTCGGGTCGTTTGCCAGTTTTTATTTGCCTTTTTTAGGAATCTTCCCTAAGTTGATGAGCCATGAGTATCATTCAATTCAGCTTCGGTTCATCATCCGGGTAGATTCTGCGGAAGTTCCGGCTTTTCCCACTCCAGCAAGAACATGACGCCATCGCCAAGAGATGGAACGGTTCCGCCTTTTTGATTGGTATTTGCAAATCACGGTCTTACATTAAGCCACTTTTTTAGGCAATTTTTAGATACTGGGGGTCTGCATGGACTGGTTCAAAAGAAAAAAAGGGATCAGCGTTTCCGAAAAGAAATCTATTCCGGACGGTCTCTGGGTAAAGTGTAATCACTGCGGAGAGATCATCTACAATCCGGAATTGCAAAAACGGATGCACGTCTGTCCCAAATGCGATTATCATTTCCGGATTACCAGCAAAGAGTATATTAAATATTACTTCGATACAGGCAGCTTCGAGGAGTTTAATCAAAACATTAAGCCGGCGGATCCGCTGAAGTTTAAGGATTCCAAGCGCTATACGGACCGGCTTAAGGCGGCCCAGCGCAAAACCGGTTTGAATGATGCGGTGGTTACCGGCGAAGCCGCCATCGAGGGCAAAGCCGTTGTGGCGGCGCTGATGGATTTTTCCTTCATCGGCGGCAGTATGGGATCGGTGGTGGGCGAAAAAATCTCCCGCGCCATTGACCGGGCCTGCGAGAAGCGGCTTCCCATAATCATTGTCTCGGCCTCCGGCGGGGCCCGGATGATGGAGAGCGCCCTCTCCCTGATGCAGATGGCCAAAACCAGCGCCAAGCTGGGCATCCTGGCCGAGCAGGGCATCCCCTATATTTCCATTTTGACCGATCCGACCACCGGGGGAACCACGGCCAGCTTTGCCATGCTGGGGGATGTGAATATTGCCGAACCGGGAGCGCTGATCGGCTTTGCCGGACAACGGGTTATTAAACAGACCATCGGGCAAGATTTGCCGGAAGGGTTCCAAACCGCCGAGTTTGTTCTGGAGCACGGCTTCCTGGATGCCATTATCCACCGGCAGGAGATGCGCGCCTCGTTAAGCCGAATACTGGATTTGTTCTGGGAGTATCCTCAATCCAAAAAACAACAGAACAACAAACCGAAGAGCAAGGAGGCCCCGGCGTCCAACAATGCGGAAAAAAAGCTCTCCTCCGTCTCTCCCAATTCGAATTAATTCAACCGCCCAGAACCGGGGTGGAAAATGCTTCTGCTCCGGTTATCGCCCTCCTGTTTCCGGCCCGGCGATCCGCCCCGGCCGGAGAAATAAAAATCTGTTTGCCTCGCCTGTAAGAACGCCGCAAATTACCGTGTTTTATACCATTCACCCACAACATGATCCGATATGGAAAAAGTAATCATTTTAGATTTTGGTTCTCAGTACACCCAATTGATTGCCCGAAAGGTTCGCGAGCTTCAGGTTTTTTCGGAAATTCACCCCTACAATTACCCGGTCCGGAATGTTCAGGATGATCCGGATGTGAAGGCCATAATTCTGTCCGGCGGCCCGGCCTCGGTTTATGCGGAGGGCGCCCCCCACTGCGATCCGCAATACTTTCATTTGGGTTTGCCGATCCTGGGTATTTGCTACGGGCTTCAGCATCTTGCCTATTCCTTTAATGGCGGCGTCGATCCGGCGCCGCACCGGGAATACGGCCGGGCCCAATTGCTGATTGATGAGCATGATCCCCTGTTCGAAAATATCTCCAGCGGTTCCCGGGTTTGGATGAGTCACGGCGACCACCTGACCGCCCTTCCGGAGGGATTCCGGGCGATTGCCCATACGGACAATTCGCCAATCGCGGTGATACGCCACCGGGAAAAGCAAATCTACGGGCTGCAATTCCACCCGGAGGTGCATCATACCAGCGAGGGGAAGCAGTTTCTGCACAACTTCCTGTTCAATATTTGCGATTTCCAGGGCAACTGGTCGCCTCGTTCCTTTATCGACACGGCGATCAAAGAAATTCGGACGACCGTTGGCTCGGAAAAGGTCTTATGTGCGCTCAGTGGCGGGGTGGATTCCAGCGTGGCAGCCGCGCTGCTGCATGAGGCCATCGGAGATCAGTTAGTGTGCATCTTTGTCGACACCGGGATGCTGCGCTACCGGGAGGCGGAAGAAGTGGTGCAAATCTTTAAAGAGAATCGGCATCTGAATTTGATACCTGTCACCGCATCGGATATTTTTCTGGATAGATTAGTCAACGTCATCGACCCGGAAGAGAAACGTAAGATTATCGGCCGTACATTTATTGATGTCTTTGAGAAAGAGGCCGGCAAGCTGGGCGATGTTCGCTTTTTGGCGCAAGGAACCCTCTACCCGGATGTGATCGAAAGCGTCTCATTCAAAGGGCCTTCTGCAACGATCAAATCTCATCACAATGTTGGCGGTTTACCTGAACTGATGAATTTAGAGCTGCTTGAACCATTCCGGGAGCTTTTTAAGGATGAAGTGCGCCGGGTAGGTAGAACGTTGGGGGTTCCGCAACTTATTTTAGGCCGGCACCCTTTCCCCGGGCCGGGATTGGCCGTGCGTATTTTAGGGGAAATTACCCGGCCGCGTATAGAACTGCTGCAATTAGCCGATAAGATATACATTGACGCCCTGCACGACGCCGGCTTATATGACCACATCTGGCAAGCTTTTGCGGTCTTGCTGCCGGTACAGACAGTGGGCGTAATGGGCGATGAACGAACGTATGAAAATGTGATTGCACTGCGCGCCGTTACCAGCACCGATGGAATGACGGCCGATTGGTACCCGCTGCCCTACGATTTTCTGGCAGAGGTTTCAAATCGCATTATTAACCGGGTCAAGGGAATCAATCGGGTGGTTTATGATGTTAGCTCCAAACCGCCGGCAACTATAGAATGGGAGTAAAGAAAGGAGCAACAATATGTGTGGTATTGTAGGATATATCGGGCAACGAGAGGCGTATCCGATTTTAATAAACGGATTAAAACGCCTGGAGTACCGCGGGTACGATTCCGCAGGGGTGGCCTTGACAAAAAACGGTCACATCAGTATTGAAAAACAGGTGGGCAAAATTTCCGCGCTGGAAAAATGGATCGGGGATAAATCCATGGACGGAACGGTGGGAATTGCCCATACCCGTTGGGCCACTCATGGCGAACCCAATCAAACCAACGCCCATCCTCATAGCGACACCAATAATGATATTGTTTTGGTGCACAACGGCATTATCGAAAACTATGACACGCTCCGGCAAATGCTGATCAGTAAGGGTCACGTATTCCGCACCGAAACCGATACGGAAACCATTGCTCACCTGATCGAAGAAATATATAAATCCACCGACAGTTTTGAGGAAGCCTTCCGGGCGGCGCTGCTGGAATTGGACGGCACTTACGGCCTGGTTCTGATCACCCGTCATGAACCCGGTAAACTGTACGCGGCCCGCAAAGGAAGCCCGTTAGTGATTGGCGTGGGCGACGGAGAATACTTTGTCGCCTCCGACGCCTCGGCTGTGCTGGCCCATACCCGCGATATGATCTACCTGGAAGACGGTGAGTTTGCCGTAATTGATTTGAACGGCTACGTTACCAAGACCATCCAGAATAAAGTAATTGAAAAACAGGTGGAGCGGGTAACCTTCGACCTGGAGCGTATCGAAAAAGCCGGCTATGACCACTTTATGCTCAAGGAGATTTATGAGCAGCCCCGCACCGTGGCAGACTGTATGCGGGGACGTTTGATGGAAGAGGAAGGAGTGGCCCGCCTGGGCGGCCTGAGCGACATTATGCACAATGTCATGCGCGCCCGAAAAATATTTATTACCGCCTGCGGCACTTCCTACCATGCCGGTTTGATCGGCGAATATATGCTGGAGGAATACTGCCGCATTCCCGTAGAAGTCGAGTATGCCTCGGAGTTCCGCTACCGCGATCCCATCATCCAGGACGACAACCTGGTGATTGCCATTAGCCAGTCCGGCGAAACTGCCGATACGCTGGCAGCCTTGCGGGAAGCAAAACGAAAAGGCGCGACGGTGATGGGACTGGTAAACGTGGTCGGCTCTTCCATTGCCCGGGAAACCGACGGGGGAACCTATATCCACGCCGGTCCGGAAATCGGGGTGGCCTCCACCAAGGCGTTTACCTCCCAGGTGACCGCCCTGGCCTTGCTGAATGTTATGATTGCCCGGACGAAAACCATGTCTGCGGAACAGGGGCGCCGGATTATCCAGGAAATGAAAGCTCTGCCGGATAAAGTGGAGCAAGCTCTGAAAAGCGACGTGCTGGTGCAGGAAATCGCCGAAGAGTTTAAAAACAAAACCAATTTCCTCTATTTGGGACGGGGTTACAATTTCCCGGTGGCCCTGGAAGGCGCGCTGAAGTTGAAAGAGATTTCCTACATCCACGCGGAAGGCTATCCCGCCGCAGAAATGAAGCACGGGCCGATTGCCCTGATTGATGAAGATATGCCGGTGGTGGTGATTGCTACAAAGGACAGCACCTATGAGAAAATTATCAGCAATATTCAGGAAGTAAAGGCGCGTAAAGGACGGGTTATCGCGGTGGTCTCCGAAGGCGATGAAAAATTGAAACACGAGGTGGATTATACCATTCCAATTCCCACCACCTTTAATTTCCTGCAGCCGATTATTTCCATTATTCCCTTGCAGTTATTGGCCTACCACATTGCCGTGCTGCGGGGCTGCAACGTGGATCAACCCCGGAATTTAGCCAAGAGCGTTACCGTGGAATAAGAATATTTTCCGGCTTTAAGATGTTTAAAGGCGCCTCTACCGGGGCGCCTTTGTTTTTTAGAAGCAGGTAACCAGGGAAAACTGAGGAGCGTCGAACTTAAAAATTAACCGGGCCATTTTAAAAGGCATGTATGCCGGTAGCCGCATTCCGGTCTGCCGGAATTGCGAAACACCGCTATGCGCAGTCTTGCCAAAGGCATCCCTTCGGGAAAAGCCTGTGTTTACATCCCGTTTTATCGGGGCGCCTGCCAGTATATCTGATATGGCTCGATTAATTATTGAGACGTGAATTAGTTTCCGAAAAAATGAAATGTATTTGTGTAGTTGCCTTCAAGCAATAGTAATGTCCCCCCTTAATCCCCCGTTCGGCTGAGCTCACGACGAAGCCCGAAATCGGGGGGAAA
>JAJRYW010000559.1 GCA_024275555.1 Calditrichota bacterium
GTCTCCCTTCTCCCGCGGGAAACCCCGCCTATTTTGCTTTATGCCATGAACTCGTCATGTTGTTGCCTGAGAAGGGGGGAATTTTATACCACTTGCAGGGGAACCGGGAAGGGATTAATTTTATTTAATCTTAGGTGGTAACGATGGTATCTTTTTCTGAACGATTATTGGATCGATTACGGCACACCGAGTCGGTGGTAGCGCTTACCGGCGCCGGAATCAGCGCCTCCAGCGGCGTTCCGACTTTCCGGGGGAAAGACGGACTGTGGAATAAGTTCCGTCCCGAAGAACTGGCCAACTTGCACGCCTTTCTGAAAAACCCCGAGCTGGTCTGGGAATGGTACTCCTGGCGACGGGAATTAATCCGCAATGTAAAGCCCAACCTGGGCCATTACGCCCTGGTGGATATCGAATCCTACTTTTCCGAATTCACCCTGGTTACCCAGAATGTGGATAATTTGCACCAGGTAGCGGGAAATAAACGGATCATCGAGTTACACGGGAACATCATGCGCAATAAGTGTGTGGATTGCAACTACCAGGTCGCCTCGCAAGAGTTGGAAGCCGGTATTGTTGCCGAAGAAAAGAAAATACCCACCTGCCCGCAATGCGGCTCGTTAATTCGCCCGGATGTGGTGTGGTTTGGGGAGATGTTGCCGGAAGAGGCTATTACCCGGGCCCAGGAAGCCGCCTCGGCGGCGGAAGTGTTCTTCTCCATCGGCACCTCGTCCACCGTGGAGCCTGCTGCATCGCTGCCGTATTTAGCCAAGGGAAACGGGGCCTACCTGGTGGAAATCAACCCGGATGAGACGCCGCTGAGCAGTGTGACCAACGAGCGCTTTGCCGCCGGCGCCGATGAGGTGCTGCCCGCCCTGGCCATCGAAATTGAAAAAATGCGCAGCCGTTACCGCTAAGCCGATTAATTTTGATAGAAGTGAATTATTACCGGAAGGTACATGAAATTATCAACTCCCTTTTCAACGGCTCTGACGGGTCCCGCCAAAAATAAGCTTGCCGTATTGCTGGCCCTCTTGCTGATCTTTATGAGCGGGTGCGCCTATTATAACACCCTCTTCAACGCCAAGCAGAGCTCTAAAGACGGCTTAAAGGCCATTCGCCAGGCCGCCGACCAGGAGCGCCTGCCCAACACGGCCAAGCGCCATTTTGAGACCACGATTGAGAAATGCTGGAAGCTGATCGAACTCTATACGGACAAATCCAAATATGCGGACGATGCACTGCTTTATATCGTCAAAAGCGAGTTCCACCTGGGGAAATACGCCCAGGCGAAGCTCCACGCCGAGCAGTTCATGAAAAAATATCCGGAAAGCGAACTGATACCGGAGGTGCATCTCTGGTATGGGAAATTGCTCTTGCAGGAACATGATATCGACGAGGCAAACAAGTATTTTATCCGGGTGATTACCAACGCCAAGGACGGTCGAATCCGTTCCCAGGCCAATTTGGAGTTGGGGCTGTATGCGTTTGAAAATGAAGACTATCAGAAGGCCATCGATTATCTTCGGAAAGCGCTGAAAGAGAAGGTCGATGATGAATACAAGGCGCGTCTTCACTATTACCTGGCGGAATCCTATTACATTCAGAAATCCTACAAAGAGGCCATCAAACGTTACCGTAACGTGGACGATTACTCGCCCACGGTGGACATCGAGTATAAAACCAATATCCATTTAGCCCGGGCCCTGGCCGCCCTGGAAAAGTACGATGACGCGGAAAAACTGTTGCGCAAAATGCTTACCGCCCCGCGCTTTAAAGAGTTTGTGCCGGTCATCAAAGCCACCATCGGGGAAATTTACCAAAAACAGGGTCAACTCGATGAGGCCATGTATATCTACCGCGAGGTGGTGCGTTCCCGCCAAAAAAGCCCCGGAAGCGCCCTGGCGGCCTTTAACCTGGCTAAAATCTATGAAAACCGCTTCAATAATCTTGACTCCGCGGTAACCTATTACGGAGAAGTGTCCAAGCTGTACAGTAAGTTCGATAGCGTCGACGTTGCTAAAAGCAAGAATCGCTTTCTGAATGAGTTTAAGACCATTCGCGAGCAGATTCGCTACGAAGAGCGTCTGGTAGACCGGCTGAAGAATGATTCTTTTTTCCGTGATTCGCTTTACACCGCCCAATA
>JAJRYW010000560.1 GCA_024275555.1 Calditrichota bacterium
GCGCATGACAAATTGTATTTTACAGACATTCTTTAAAACCGTTGAAACGGTTAAATGATCGCTGCAAGATGTCATTAACACCGGGCTTAAGCCCGGTGTTAATGAGAAAGAAATTATTACATAGCCGTTTTAACGGCTTTCCATTGTGCAATTTGACATGCGCCATTTTTTTGTTTTCCGGCTATCATCTGGAAACTTAGCAGTTGGAGAGTCCTCGATTGATTTCCACGTAAAACCTAAGGTTCCGTGTATGAAACTGTGGCCAAGCATGAATTTTCCTCAAACGAGAACTTTCGAATAGGAAATCACCAAGAATTTCGAAAACTGGCCAAAAAATAACCGAACCGTCAGTAATTAATCAAAATCAATAAGTTTGGCGCTGCTGTTTTTTTTAATCAAACAACATAAGCTTGCGGCAACCGGATCAGTCTATATTCGCTGATTAATTCATATCTCTATAAAAGAAGAGGTCTCCCGCGCAACAGTTCCCTGGCAGGAACCTTCCCTGCTTAACATCCGCTTTGCAAGCGGTACGTCGGGTCTGTTCAGAATATATAAAACTCACCCGGCGTCAGGCGCCGTGCCGGACGCCGAGTGGTAGCGCTGCCTACAGGGACCTCAGCGCAAAAGGATCATTTTCTTTACAATACGATGTTGTTTGGCCCGGAGCTGGTAGAAATAAACGCCGCTGGCAAGCGCCCGGCCGTCAAACCGCACGGTATGGAAACCGGCTGTCTGGGTTCCCTCAACCAATACCGCCACCCGCTGGCCGATCATGTTAAATACTTCGATCTGAACTTCACCGGTGCGAGGCACGCCATAGCGAATGGTGGTTGCCGGGTTGAAGGGGTTGGGGAAGTTCTGTTCCAGCACATAGGTATCCGGTATCCGGTCGTCCCCGCTGCCCGGCAGACCGCTCACTTCATCAACCCGCACCATGATGGTGTCGGAATCGCTGGCGCCTTGCGGGTCGCTGACGGTTACCGCCAATTCCGCATGCACTTCGTTGCTCTGATCCTGGGCGCTGATGGTCAACTCCCCGGTGGCCGGATCATAGTTTATCACCAGCGTATCGGGAGTGGCAACAAAGCTATAGGTTAACCCATCATCGGGGGTTTCCACGTCGCTCACAAAGGGCCACATATTCATGCTGTAGCTGGAATCGGCCCGGAAACGGATCGAGTCCGGCAGGCCGCTCAGCACCGGCGGGTCGTTGAGGGGGTTGATTACCACCAGAACCACCGCGGTATCCAGGCCGCCCACACCATCACTGACAACATACCCGAACTGATCGAACCCGCTGGAATCGGGAAGGGGCGAATAAGTAATAGTGGTATCCCCCGGATCGATGACGGCGTTGCCCTGGGTGCCGGTAGTGAGCAGCCCGGCAATGGTAAGCGGGTTGCCGTCCGGATCGCTGTCGTTGACCAGCACATGCGCGGTCACGGATTGATCCTCGTCGGTGCTGACCGTGTCATCAACCGCCTGCGGGGCGCGATTCTGATCCGTAACCGTCAGATCAAAGTAAACCGTATCCGACAACGAAGGCGCACCGCCGTCGACGGCAATGACCTCGATGTTGGGATAAGAACCGGCGTCGTCAAAACCCGGGGCAAAGTGGATGCTGCCGGTTCCGTTGCCGTTGTCGGTAAAGCTCCCGAATGCCGGAAGATTGTTCACCGAGAGCGTGATCGGGTCGGCATCCGGATCGCTGGCAGAGACGGCCACATCCAGCGTCTCCCCTTCATTGACGCCCTGGTTGGCGATGGGAGTCAGTTCCGGGGCGCGGTTGATATTGTTCACCGTCAAATCAAAATAGACCGTATCCGAGAGGGAGGGCGTTCCCCCGTCGACGGCAATGACTTCGATGGCAGGATAAGAACCGGCGTCGTCAAAACCGGGAGCAAAGTGGATGCTGCCGGTTCCGTTGCCGTTGTCGGTAAAGCCGGCAAATGCAGGCAGGTTGTTCACCGACAGGGTGATCGGATCGGCGTCCGGGTCAGTGGCGGAGACGGCCACATCCAGCACGGCCCCTTCATCCACGGTTTGATTGGGGATGGGAGCAAGTTCCGGCGGCTGGTTGCCGGCCTGCACCCGCACGTGGCCGTCGGTAACCGTCAGGAACGGCAGCAGGTCCCGAAAGGTCAGGGCGGCCGCCATAGCGTTGTAGCTCAGGTTGAGGATGGTGGTGTCGTTGGGATTGCCGCGAACCTGGTAGTTCATGGTCAGCACGGTAAAGCTGCCCCCGGTTCCCAGGGGGTTGGCGCCGTTGAACGCCACTGTGCCGGCCGTGGTATCCACATTGACCACCCCGGTAAATCCGGCCCCGATTCCCGAGTTGCTGACATAACGCAGCACCCCGGTGTTCCAGGATAAACCGGCGGTAAAGCTGCCCAGCTTATCATCCGGGGAGGGCATGCCGGACATGTCGATAACAATGTCCACGCTGATCATATCGCCCAACAGGGGCAAGGTATCCGATGGAACCGCGGCGGAGGTAACCGCCTGAATGAGCGGGGAAACGGTTACCAGCCCGTTCTGCGACTGCACCACAATGGCGTTAAAAGCGGGATCGGAGGCCGACAATTCATTGAACAACAGCGAACTGGTTTGCCCGGGGGTTGCGGAAGAGGAGATAACAAACCGCAGCGTCGCCAGAACACCGCTCTGGGTAATCGGCCCGCCGCCGAAATCGACAAACCCCAGGCGCACGCTGTCCGGCGTCGGGGCATTGACGTTGAAGGTCGGACCGGGGATAATCGGCCCCTCGGTAAAACCGACGTAGGAAAGCAAACCGCCGGTCGCTTTGATGGCCGCACCCAGGGCAGAAATATCGCTGTTGCCCAAACTCAGCATAATCGGTATCTCTACC